>CAYZPT010000088.1:0-8355 GCA_964480285.1 uncultured Bacteroides sp. | reverse complement strand
CATCCCGGCGACTTCATAGCAATTCCATTTGCTTTTAAATGTCTTATCAATGTACGCTTTGCAACAAACTGCAAAAAGATAAATAAAAGTTTAGATTTTTCTTGACAAACAGCAAATTATATTATAAAATAGCAAAGCGCAAAATCAAACATCACCGAGGTGTAACTCAGTTTGGCTAGAGTGCCTGCTTTGGGAGCAGGATGCCGCAGGTTCAAGTCCTGTCACCTCGACCAAAAAACGGGTAGTGACCGCAAGGTTACTACCCGTTTTTTCATTGATACAGTACTTGAACCTCAAGGAGGTCTGAGCGTTAAGAAAACAGTCCGGCGTACTGTTTTTAGCGAAGAGCGGTGAGCCGGGTACCGAAGCCGAAGGCTTGGGTCGGCGAGCCATCGTATGCAAGCGCAGCGCAGCAGACGGCAAGTCCTGTCACTCCGACCAAATAAAGCAGGTTTCTAACCTGCTTTATTTTTATGCAAATCGCTCTAAATCGGCTTAAACAGGGGCTAAACGCAATATGCGATTTTTTGAATGGCTGACTTCAGTTGCCTTCAGCGCACTTCAGTTTGCCTGAACGTCAACCACTTTCCAACCATTTTGTAACCTAAAACCTCGGCATTGCTAACGAGGCTGTGTTTTTATTAGTCCCAGTATCTGGTTTTTACAATAACATATACAGTTAAATAAATAACAGATTGAATAAACAATACAACAGAAAGATAAGTAGCTAATGTGGATTTTTCCAAGAAGTATAGTACGCCAACTCCAATTGCCTCAACAATTAATATAATTATAAAACTAACATAAACTGAATTGTGATCTATTTGCTTAAACATCTCGTCATTGTGATGGCTTTCAAGCATTTCCGCCTTTGCTTTGTCTTTAACAGCAGGAACGCTCTTGATTAATCGAGTAATACCTACAACGCAAAATCCGATAGCAATATACCTGATATAATCAGAAAACCTATTTCCCAAAGAACCTTTGGCAATAATTAAAACAAAAGAGATTAAACCACTTGCTGTAATTGAAATATCAACTGCCATTCTCTTTTTTAAAAAATCACTCATTTTGATTCCTCCTCGTAAATAAATATTGTTTCAATTGTGGTATTGTAATGATGCGCAATTTTGAATGCTAATAAAATTGATGGGTTGTATTTTCCTTTTTCTATAGATATTATTGTCTGACGCGATACACCAACAGCCCTTGCTAAGCCTTCTTGGCTTTCCTTATAAATATGTCGGAAATATTCCACATTGTTTCTCGTAGTTGTTCCTCCTCTCAATGTAAAGTTTTCTTTACATAAACAATATAGCATAGACTCAACGCAATGTCAAGTTTGCTTTACATCGAAAATGCTTAAATTATTTAATATTAGCCTCGGCATCGCCGAGACTTTTGTTACACTCTCCGTTCCCTGCACCAGTCAACGAAGGCAGATTTCATTACTTTAAAGTTCTTGCCGACCTTGATTGTCGGGAAGTCTTCACGGTAAAACAATTCTCTTGCTGCCTGAACGTCAACCACTTGCCAACCAAATTATCAACAAACCGCCTAAACACGCGATAAAATTGTTTGTTAGACCGTACACTCCGACCATTGAGAAGGAGTATCCTTTTGGATACTCCTTCTTAATCTTTATATATGCAGGACTTGAATCAGCAAAGAGCGTCTGTACAAGTTTCCGCTGCAGCAGCTGATTTTGTTATTATTCTATTACACAATATCTATTATTTGTGTAGCGACTGCTTCCTGAAACGCTTTATCGTGTTCGACCAGAAGCATTGTCGGCTGATAGGCTGCAATGAGCTTTTCAATCTGCCGCCTTGAAAAAATATCAATATAATTCAGCGGTTCATCCCAAATATATAAGTGTGCTTTGTCGCACAGACTTGCGGCGATGTACACCTTTTTCTTTTGCCCTGCAGAGTATTCCTGCAAATGCTTTTCAAACTGGACTTGATTAAAACCAAGTTTTTGCAGGATTGCTTTAAATAACACGCTGTCAATGTTCCTTTGGTCAGCAAATTCATCAAGCATTCCTGAAAGTGACGAAGTATCTTGCGGTATGACAGACACAATTAAGTTGGAGCCTTTGATTACCGTTCCGTTATAAGAAATGCCATCGTCATACAACAATTTTAACAGACTGCTTTTTCCGCTTCCGTTTTTGCCGTTCAGAAATATTCTGTCTCCGCTGTTTACAGTAAAGGAAACGGGCGCATTAATTGTTTTCCCGTCATAAATAACAGAAACCTTAAGAAACTCCGCCAGCTTATTGGAATGATACAACAAAGGATGTATTTTCAGTTCTTCGTCATATTCTATATTTTTCAGCAGACCGGATTTTTCTTCAAGCGCCTTGTTCTGACGGTTTTGCAAGTTCTTTGATTTCTGCATCATCTTTGCCGACATATGACCGATATGCCCCTTGCTGAAACCGCCGCCGATTTTTGTTTTCTCAACCTTATCGGACCAGTCTGCCGTTCTTCTTGCCGCCTGCTTCAAGCGTTTGATATCCTTGCGCAATCTTTCGTTTTGCTCAATTTCAAGGCTCTGCTGATTTTCAAAGTTATAAATCCAAGTGGAAAAATCACACTTTTTAACTTCGATATCCGCCTTGTTGATTGAAAGAATGTGGTCAACGCAGGCGTCAAGAAACGCCCTGTCGTGAGATACAAGAATAAACCCTTTTTTCTTGTTCAGATACTTTGCAACCGTTTCTCTTGCATCAATATCAAGATGGTTAGTTGGTTCGTCAATCAGAAGGAAATTATTTTGTCCGAGAAAAAGAGTTGCCAAAAGCACCTTTGTCTGCTCTCCGTTTGAAAGTGTACAGAATGGGCGGTACAGATTTTCTGTATCAACTTCAAGGTATGAAACCTCTCTGATAATTTCCCATTCCTCTGCTGTGGGACAGATTGCCGTAAGTATATCAAGTGTGGTCTGTGATTTGTCTTTAACTTCGTATGGGAAATAATCAAACTGTACCGAACTGATAATTCTTCCGCTGTATTCAAATTCACCCAGCAGAAGCCGCAGCAAAGTTGTTTTTCCTCTTCCGTTTCTTCCCACAAAGCCAAGTTTCCAATCGCTGTCAAGCTGAACGTTTGCGTTTTCAAAAACGTTATCAAAGCTGCCCGGATATGCAAAAGTCAGGTTTTCAACTTTTATTAATGACATAAATTCACCTCATAATACAAAATAAGCTGCAAGGAGAATATCCCTGCAGCTCAATAGCATAATGATACCATATCGCAAAACAAGGCATAATATGGCATATGTACGGGCGTTAAGATAATCTGCTTGCAATGCAAGTCTTTTTTTAATGATGTTTGCTGCGCAAATTATGTTGCTTACGCAATGATGACGCTGCGCTTATGATGTGTGCTTCGCACATTGTTTATAAGGCAAGCACAATTTCAAGTCATCGTGTGAACATTATGATTATCAGTGCGATTATGAGCGTTGCTGCGACGCAGGCACAGAACTTTGCAAATCGGGTTACCGCGTCGAACAGATTTGTCGGGCAAAGCTGCATAACTGCGTACATAAACTTGTTTTTAACACTGTTACCGACAACATCTTTAAATCGCAGATCAAAAGTTTCAAGATGACCGTCTGTGTAAAGGTCAATGACTCTTGTTCCCCTGTCTTTGCCCGGACCGTAGACGTTGAATCCGCAACCCTGCGTGTAGCCAACGTCAATGCCATCAATATCACCGTGGAAGGAGCAATTATGGTCGTGTCCGAAGTATACGCCCTTAACCTCGCACTTTTCTTTGAACGCGTCAAACTCGCCGCTGTTCTCCTGCGGGTCGGCGGGGCTCTCCTTCATAAAGCCCTCCTTGTTCACCCTGTCGCGATTGAGCACAAAATACTCGCCGTCGTGCGTGCGAAAGCCGCGAACTGCACCGCGCTTGGTGCGCTTAACCTGCGTGAGAAGCTCAAACACCTCGCAAATCGGGATGTGCTGAATAACAACAGACGGTACGTGCGCGCCGGTTTTTCTTTCGTAATCGTCGCGTGTGTTGCGATACCACTGAATCTGGTTTTCGTGCACATTGTCGTAACCGACCTTGAGGTTTGAGTGGCTGTCGATTGTGTAGAGCAAAAACTTTACATCGTCGCCGTCTTTTATCTCGAAGCAGTGGTTGCCGACGCCGTCAATATCGGGGTTAGTTTCGCCTATAAAATTGTCGAACTTCTTATAAATCCCGAACTGATCTTCGTTAGAAACACCAGTCTGTCTGTCGTGATTGCCAAAACAGACGGCAAACGGAATATCTCTGTTGCTCACAGGCTCAGTCAGCGTACGAAGCGCACTTTCAACAATTCTTTTATCACCTTTAAAGCTGCGCCCCCAGATCTGGTCGCCGCTGAAAACAACCATATCGGGCTCAGCCTCATTTAGCGATGCGTGTATTAAATCGAGTGTATCGGGGCTTATGTTTTTGCCCTCTTGCGTATCGGCAATCATCAGTATTCTGAATCTGCCGTCTTTGAATTTTAGTTCCATAGTGTTACCTGTTATTATTATGCTATCAAGGAGTTATCAGCGCGATGTGGGCATCGCGCCCTACAAATCTTAATTCTTTTCTTCGTGGCGCTTGATGAGTTCTGCAAGCATTTTTTCGTGACCTTCGGTGGTAATCTCATACTTAAGAGTCGGCAGAACTGCAAGCGCAAGCCCGATTGCAGGCGGTACTGTAAGGATAAACCACATTGCCTTTGAATACTGCGGATAATCCGTTGCAAAATGAGCACCGTCTTTAAGAGCCTTATTCATCCTGTCGATATTGACATCTGTATAACCTACCGATGCAAGCACATACTGCGAAATAATCGTTGCCACACCCGCTGAAAGTTTTGTGATAAAACTCTGACCCGAGAAGAAAATACCGTCAGGTCTGTAACCTGTGTGGTACTCATGATAGTCAATGCAATCAGAAATCATAATTGACTGACATACGTTGATTGCGCCGAATCCCATACCTGAAATCAAAAAGCATATGCCATTGATTATAACCCACTTCATCTGATGCAGACCTGTCGGGTCTAAAAGATATGTTATAAACACAAATGCCGTAGGTATCGCGGAAATTGCAGTGAGATTATACATCGCCTTAACGCTGATTTTTTTCATCAGCACAGGACATATAATCATAGCGACAAACTGACCTACGAAGTAACCGCCGCCGAGAATTATCAGGATCACAAGAATTTTCGGATCGGTAAACGCTTTTTGCAAATCGCCGTCACAGAAATAGTATGTAAACAGTGTCAGTATGATAATCATCATAAGCTGCAGGGGCGAGCGTAAGATACCGCTGATAAGTATGCGTCTGAACGGAACGCATTTCCACATCAGTGCGATGGAGTCCTTCATCGTCTTCTTTTCTGCGGAAACAGGAACACGCTCTTTTACGCCGAGACCGGCAATTTCAAAGAGAATTGACGCAACAACAGTCATCGCTATACCGACAACAATAAAGCCCTTCTGAGCGTTTGTATCCTCGCCAAATGCTTCATTAGCCGCCTGTGAAACCGCAACAATTGAAACAACAACGGCAGCTGCACCGATTGACGCTACAATACGCGCTGCGGAAATGAGCTTTGCTCTGTCCTTTTCAACCTCGCTCATACGACTGATAATGCCCCACAGCGGAATATCGCCTATAGTATAGCTCATACCCCAGAGTATGTAGGAAACTGCAGCCCAGCCGAGAATAAGTACCATAGCGGTCTTGTTGCCGGCAGCCTTTGCAGTGGCATAGTTGCCGTTTAAGAATGTAACACAGGTAATCAGGCAGATAAACGGCGGTGCAAACATAAGATACGGCTTGCACTTGCCCCATTTGGTGCTTGTCTTATCTACGATAGCGCCCATCATCGGGTCATTGATACCGTCCCACACGCGGGCTATTGCAAAAATCCAGCCAAGTGCAACTGCGTCAAGGCATATAACATTCTGAAAATAGAAATACAACCCTGTTGCAACTACATTGTAAATCATATTCTGCCCGAACATACCGGTGAGGTACATTGCAGCCTCTTTTTTCGTATATGTTTTAGCCGTCGGCATAATATCACCTCATATCAATTATATATAATGCGCGCAATAATTGCAAGAAAAAAGTCCCGTACTTACGTACAGGACTTTATGCTGTATACTATTATTCTGCGTCCATTTTAAGGATTGTTGAAAGCACAACCTTAAAGCCGGCTTCAATTGCCTCAGGATTGAGACGGTCGTAATTATCGCGGCGGTTGTGGTAATAATCCGCAGGTGCCGGATCCATAGCTGCGATTGCAGTGCACTTGATGCCTGCCTGCGAGAATGCAGCCGCATCGGACGAGCCCATAAACACGCTTGAAAGCTGCATATCCTCATAGCCTGCGTCAGCACCTGCCGACTTAACGAACTCGCTGAACTCAGGATCGTTTTTAACAAGAGAGTTCATATCTCTGCTGTAAACATTGAAGTATTCCATATCGCAAAGTGTATCAACGCAGAGCACTGCAGTTTCAACATCCTCGTTTGCGTATTCTTCCTTATGAGCCTTAGCCCATGCCTTTGTGCCCTTAAGACCGGCTTCCTCACCGTCTGTAATCATAGCAACAACTTCAGTCTGATTGAGTTCAACGCCTGCCATATCGAGCATACGGATAGCGCAAACAGCAGCGTATGTGCCTGTAAGGTTATCGTTAGCACCCGGTGAAATTGTGCTGAAATCAACAAAATAGAACAGTGTAATCATTGCAAGCACTGTGATAAAGTGCAGATAGAAACCGAAATTAACCATCCAGTCACCGAACGCGCCCATTTTATTGCCTGAAGCAATGATTGCGAGAATCGAAACAACAATTGAAAGCAGAGTGCTGACAACGGTGAATCCCATAAGCGGGAACATAAGATTAACGTGCTTGCTGTAAAGCAGGTGGCGCCACTCGTATGCAGCGTCAACGTGACCTGAGATAATCAGTCTTTTCTTAACTTCTCCACTTGGCTTGCGAACAGCATAGAAGTTGTGCGCCGGCTGCTTTTTGTAAAGCACGTCGCAGGCAGGAATGTAAATACCGAGCTGCAATCCTGCAATCAGAAGCGCAATAAATGCTGCGCAACCTGCAAGAATCTGCGGTACAAAGAATACGTTCGGACCTATTCCGTGGAACACATTAAGGAAAACGAGAAGAAGCGGGATAACAACTGCAGCAATGAACAGCAGCGATACAGTCTTTGTGAAGTGCAGGAATGCCTTAGGAGCCAACTGATACTCTTCAAATCCTGTTTCATCACAGAAGGTATCCATTTCTTTTTTCAGATGCTTCTGCGCCGCATAGCAGTTGCTGTTACCCGATTCACGCGGGCCGTAACGCTTGATAATATTTGTAATCTCTTTAACGGCATAGTCAACATTTTCGCTGACGACAGCCTTTGGAAATTCTGAAATTTTCATTATAAGAACTCCTTTGTTTAATTTTTACTCAAAAGATTATATCACTTAAGTAAAAGAATGTCAATTTAAAATTAAACCGTATTTTGTATTAACTCTGTCAATCTTTTTAATGAACGGCTCGCCGAATAAAAACAGGAACACTGCAGTCGCGGCACCGAAAACGAGGTTAAACGGCACGCCTGCCGCATAGACAGTCAGCACACCTGAAAGTGTGAGATGCTCGCCGTACATAACGAGTATTGTGGAAAGGTCAACTATTAAACCATAAAGTACACAGGCAAGAACAAAGCCTACTGCCGCAAGCGACCATTTGTTAACGGTAAGTTTTTTGAAAATAAGACCCGCGATTAATCCGATCAGTCCGAGCGCGACCATCTGAAACGGAGTGTGTATCCCCTGCCCGAATATAAAATTTGATATGAACGCAGAAAATGCGCCGATTATATATCCACGCTCTGCACCGAGGCAGACTGCAGAAGCAATCACAACTGCTGCAATCGGTTTGACCTGCGGAATCAGATAAAACGCTGCGCGCGATACTACGGCGAGAGCAATAAGCGTTGCCGTGAGTGTTATCTCTCGTGCGGTGATCTGCTTCAATTCAAAAGACACAAAAAACGGTAGCATTGACAGCACAAGAAGTGCAACAGATACTATGTAAAAATTTATACTGTCGCTGAAAAAGAACTGCCATAAAACTGTCAGCACAAGCGGCGCAGCAACTAAAATCACTAAAAACAACTTTTTCATACCGCGCTCCTATCTTGCTGATTTATAGAAACGAAGCTTTGAGAAAAACTGCGATTTCGGCATAGTTGCAATGATTCTTCCCTGCGATAAAAATGACGCATAGTCAGCATATTCAGATGCAAAACCGAGATCGTGAGTTACG
>CAYZPT010000087.1:0-8428 GCA_964480285.1 uncultured Bacteroides sp. | reverse complement strand
TCCATAATTTTACCTATAATTCCTAATTCCGAATTACATTTTCGTATCCGTCTGCGTATGAGCCGTAAACAGACAGCATTTCTTTTGTGAATCTGGACTCCTTGTCCTTTATGACGAGCGTGGGCTCAACGCGCAAAAACGGTTTTGCGCCTTTTTTGCCCTCAACGAGGAAGAGGAACGGCTCCTCGCCGTCCTTGTCGCAGACAAATCGCAAACGCTTAGGTTCAAGCTTGTACTGCCGCATAATTGCCAACGCGTCCACAAGGCGTTCGGGGCGGTGGCACATACAGAATCTGCCGCCGTAGGTCAGCAGATAATTCGCCGCCTTAACCGCGTCCTCAATGTTGCAGCAGACCTCGTGGCGTGCGATGCGCGCGCTCTCGCCGAGCGACTCAAAGCCGGTATTAATCGGCTTGTACGGCGGATTCATCGTAACAAGGGTGAAACCCTCTGCGGTGAATTCCTTTTCAATCTCGCGCAAATCGCAGAGGTGCGGCACAAGTCTGCCGTCAAGGTTGTTATGCTCAATTGAGGCATTGACCTGCTCAATTGCATTTTGCTGAATATCAAGACAGTGCACTGTGCTCTGCCCGCTGTCGCGTAGCCACAAAAAAGGAATGATCCCGCATCCTGTGCCCATATCAATGCACCTGTCCTTGCGCTTTGCCTTTGCAAAATACGCAAGGATAACCGCGTCTGTGCCGAAGGTGTGGTCGGGCGTGACAGCAATTTTTATATCGTCTGAAAGACGTTCAAAAGTGTAACTCATACTATTCCACCGTTAACGCCGAGCACCTGTCCCGTTGTGTAGCCGTTCTCTGCAAAAAACAGCGCTGCGGCTGCCACTTCATCGGGTGTGCCGAGCCTGCCGAGCGGCACCTCGTTTTCAAGCTCCGCGCGGTCAAACTGTGCGTTCATTCTTGTATCGATTATACCCGGGCACACGCAATTAACCGTTACATCTGACGGTGCAAGCTCCTGCGCGAGCGCCTTTGTTAGCCCGATTACTCCGGCTTTTGTCATTGAGTAAAGCGTTTCGCACGACGCGCCGCACTGCCCCCACATTGAGGATATGTTGATAATGGCGCCGCTGTGTTTTTTAACCATACCGGACGCCGCATATTTTGAGCAGAAGTACACCGCGCGCTCGTTGACGGCGGTGACAGCCTCGTAGTCCTCAACAGTTGTATCGTTAATCATCTTAATGAGCGACACGCCTGCGTTATTTACAAGCACGTCAACATCGCCGATTTCATCAAACATCGCTTGGATTTCATCAATATTCCCGAGATTACACTTTACAGCAGTAACGCCCTCAATTTCGCAAGGCGTTTCATTTACGGTAACGTAAACGTCATAGCCTTTATCTCTGAATAATTCCGCGCAGGCTCTGCCTATTCCCGCAGTGCCGCCGGTAATAAGAACTTTTTTCATATAATCACCGAAAATAATATAACATTTATTATTGAATTTTGCAAACATATAGTATATAATTATTAAAAATTACTTCAGGTGGTAGTTATGGAGAGAGAATTTTATACTATTTCCGTTTACGTTGACAAGGACGAAAACCTTGTCGGCATCCCCTGCGGCGAGAGCGACAAATACGGCATTGCCGATATTGACACGGTTATGCTGCTCAAGGCGCCGTACAGCGCAAAGCAGGTTGAAAGTTATATTGAAAAGGTGATTAACGCCTGCTACACAAAAAAGCACAACGACAGTGTTGAAACCTCGACAATAGAGCGCTACACAAAGAAAAAGGGCTTTGTGAACGCTACCAAGGATTATATGCTGATTTCGATTGTCAAGATGCAGACAGGCTATTCGCTGATGCCGACATTCTACGACTTTGAAAAAGGTCCGCTTGCGATTGACGACGACGAGAGAATACTCCCGATTAATTATCAGGAGGGCGAGCTCGCAGATATAATCCACGATTTCATTGAGGTTTACCTCAAAGCAAATATGTTCTATAAAGAAATCAAGGAGCTTGAAGAAGAAAAGAAAAGCAATTAGGAATTCGGAACTCGGAATTCGGAATTAAGGACAGTCCCATGCATTTACTCAAAATTGACAAAGATAACTACATCGGTCAGGCTGACCCGTACATCATTGAAAGCGGCGGCCGCTACTACATTTACACCACAGGTCACGACGGCATTTATGCCTACCACGCTGACGACCTTTTCGGCGAGTGGCATTACCACGGCATCGTTATGACTATGCCGGGTCACCACGGCTTCTGGGCGCCAAGCGTTATTGAGCTTGACGGCTGGTTTTATATGTACAACTCGTTTGAGTTCTACGGCGCGACGCCCGATGACGGCGGCCACAGACAGACTATGTTTGTGAGCAGGGCGAGTAATCCGCTTGGTCCGTTCAAGAACGCAAAGCAGATTCTCAATCCGTTTTCAATCGACTCGCACATTGTTAAAAACGAAAGCGGGCTCTTCCTGTTTTACTCCACAAACAGATTTGAGGGTGACAGAATCGGCACGCACATTGTAGTTGACAGAATGCTCGACCCATACACTCCTGCGCGCGACCCGAAGGTTGTGGTTGAGCCGACGCTTGACGAGGATATATACTACCACAACCGATACAAAGAAGGTCAGCACTGGCACACGATTGAGGGCGCGTTCTACTTCCGCGAGGGCGACTGGCACTACCTGATGTATTCAGGCAACTGCTACGAAAAGCCGACATATTACATAGGCTACGCGAGGGCAAAAACAAAAGAAACCGACCTCACGAAAATCAAGTTTGAGAAGTACCCTGACGACAATACCTACCACCCGATTCTTGCGGCAAACGCCTTTGAAGAGGGCACCGGTCACCACTCGATGATTAAAAAGGACGGTCAGTGGTACGCAATTTATCACGCGAGGGATTACGATGACGGGCTCGGCGCAAACGCGTTTGACGCGCGCAACGCCCGCATATGTAAGATAAACGTAAATGACGGTATTCTGACCGCAGAAAGATATGAGGACAGAATCTAATTCGGAATTCGGAATTAGGAATTAATAATATGACTTACAAGGACAAGCTTAGAAAAATTAATCCGTACGTTCCCGGTGAGCAGAGCAAGGAGAAAGACATTGTCAAAATCAATGCCAATGAAAACCCCTACCCTCCCTCGCCCAAGGCAGTTGCGGCGCTTAAAGAGTTTAACACAGACAGCCTGCGCTTTTACCCGAACGCAAACGCGACTATACTCAAAGAATCGCTTGCGAAGTATTACGGCGTGGGTGTGGAGAACGTATTTGTCGGCAATGGCTCTGACGACGTTCTTGCGCTTGCGTTTCAGTCGTTTTTCTGCAGCGACAATCCGATTGTCTATCCCGACATTACATACAGCTTCTACCCTGTCTGGTGTGATCTGTTCAACATTCCGTTCAAGACATTTCCTCTCGGCGAGGACTTCAGAATAAACCTTGACGATTACAAAGCCGAGAACGGCGGCGTGGTTATACCTAACCCTAACGCACCGACCTCGCTCGGCGAAGGCGAGGAGTTTATAAGGCAGCTTGTTGAATACAATGCTGACAGTGTGGTAATAATAGATGAAGCGTACGTAGATTTCGGCGGTTACTCATCTGTCGCACTGACTAAAGATTACGACAATCTGCTCGTTACAGGCACGTTCTCAAAATCACGCTCGCTTGCCGGTATGCGCATAGGCTTTGCTATCGGCTCATCTGAACTTATCAGTGTGCTTGAAGCGGTCAAGAACTCTTACAATTCCTACACTGTGGACAGTCTTTCAATCGCAATGGGCATTGCGTCGATTGAAGACGACGACTACTTTAAATCTACCGTAGGCAAGGTTATCGCAACGCGTGAACGTATTACAAATGAGCTACGCGCGCTTGGCTTTGAAGTGCTTGATTCACAGACCAACTTCATACTTGCTACTCACGAAAATTACAGTATGAAAGAGCTGTTTGACTACCTAAAAACAAAGAAGGTGTTCATCCGCTACTTCAGCCTGCCGAGGATAGAAAAATATGTGCGTATTACAGTCGGCACTGATTATGAAATGGACAGATTTTTGGCTGAAGTAAGGAACTTCACGGAGGAAAAGCGATGAAACATTTTGTAAAAGCGATGGCAGTTTTCATTAACCTTTGCACCTACGGCGTAGGCGCTGCAGTAGTGCTTATTAAACTCCTGCACAAGGATTATATAGCCGTATTTATTATCAGCGGTTTCAATTATAACGAGAGTCTGTTTTTCAATATGGCGCTGTTCAGCCTCGGCACTGCGCTTCTGGGAATAGTACTGACAATGCTGATAGGTGAGTATAACCACGAGGAAGTTACTGTGCTTTACCCGATTGTGTGGGCGATTCTTCCTGCAATAATCACCTGCTTTTTCATATACTTCGGTGTTACCGGCAATGCAGTCAGGGAAATTGCAATTATGATTGCATCGGCAGTTGTTTACCTTGCATCAAGTCTTGTGAACATCTACACAGGTACAAAGATTTTTACACTTTATCCGAATAAAAATAAGAACTCGGACGATGAATAATATCGTCCGATAAACTATTTAAAAAGGAGTACTCATATGGCAAATATCGGCGTGCTCGGCGCAGGTACCTGGGGCATTGCACTTGCAAGAATGCTATGCCTTAACGGTCACAAGGTCACTGTGTGGTCTGCTGTGCAAAAAGAGCTTGACGGGCTGACAAAAACGCACATTCACCCCAATCTCAGCGGCATTGAGATTCCGAAGGAGATTGAATATACTGCCTCAATTGAGCAGGCGTGCAAGGGCAAAGATCTGATTATGTTCTCTGTAGCGTCACCGTATGTACGTTCCACTGCGGCAAAGGCGGCAGAGTTCATCACGCCGGAGCAAGTGATTGTTGATGTTGCTAAAGGCATTGAAGCGGATACGCTGATGACGATGTCCGCAATAATAGAGGATGAACTTAAAAAAGTGCATCCTGACAAAGTATTTAAAGTCGTTGCACTTTCAGGCCCTACACATGCCGAGGAGGTTGCGCGCGACCTGCCTACAGCGATTGTGTCATCTTCAAAAGACGACGGCGCCGCTAAATATGTGCAGGAGATATTTATGAACACCTGCATGCGCGTTTACACTAACCCGGATATGCTCGGTGTGGAGCTCTGCGGTGCGCTTAAAAACATTATGGCGCTCACTGCAGGCGTGTCGAGCGGGCTCGGCTTCGGCGACAACACAAAAGCGGCAATTATCACGCGCGGTATGGCTGAGATCACAAGGCTCGGGCTTGCAATGGGCTGCAACGAGCAGACATTTCTCGGGCTTGCCGGAATTGGCGATCTGATTGTAACGGCAACGAGTATGCACAGCCGTAACAACCGCTGCGGCTACCGCATAGGTCAAGGCATACCGGTTGACCAGGCGATAAAAGAAGTCGGCATGGTTGTTGAGGGAATTAACGCAATTCCTGCGGCAATGAAGCTTGCAAAAAAGTATTATGTTGAAATGCCGATAGTAGAAACAATGAGCGCCATTGTCGGCGGAAAGGTAACACCCAAAGATGCGGTGTATCAACTGATGACAAGAAGAAAAAAGGCAGAGTAGTGCAATTCTACTCTGCTTTTTATTATACACTGTTGAATCAGCCAAAAGTCAGTTCTCCTGATTCATAATACGCTTTCTCGCTTCAAATACTGAAATATCATTTTCGACAGCGAGTTTTTTTATGTCGTCAAATTCGATTTTTTCTTTTTGTGTACCGTAGCCCTCGCTGCGCTTGATTTGCACGCCGCTGTCAGCGATGAATTCTCTTTCAAGCGTGTAGCGCGCGGGCGTGTACTTACGCACGCCGAGGGTGGTCGTGTGCTTAAAAAACAGTCGCAAAAAATCCTCCGTGTCTCCGCTATTGCACAGCACAGTTAGCATATAGGCAGGTCTGCCCTTTTTCATCATAACGGGCGTGGCAAAGCAGTCGAGCGCGCCGTTTTTCATCATCATTTCAATCGCAAAACCAAGTTCCTCGCCGGTCATATCGTCCACGTTGCAGGAGAGTTCGGTAACGCCGCTGTCATCGTACAGAAACGCGCGCAGAATATTAGCGTTTTCAAGCTGTTTTGTGCCCGCGCCGACGCCGATTTTCGCCACGTTTCTGAAGCTCGGCTTGTCGGTATATTCGCAGGCGTAATACTTCAGCACCGCCGCACCCGTGGGGGTGCAGAGTTCGGTATGAACGTCACTTTTGTAGTACGGAATTCCGGCAAGGATATTCGCGGTCGCAGGCGCGGGAACAGGCAGCACACCGTGCGCACAGTGCACAGTGCCGCCGCCGACGTTAATCGGTGAGCATATAATACGCTCTGGCTGCAGTTCGTTAATCATAAACGCGCAGATAGTTATATCGGCAATCGCGTCGAGCATACCGAGTTCGTGAAAATGCACCTCGCCGACAGGCTCACCATGCACCTTCGATTCCGCCTCGGCAACTATGGTGTAAATCGCCTTCACGTCGTCCTTCACCTTTTCGCTGACGGTGAGGGAATCCACAATTTCAAGCACCTCGCCGAGCGTTCTGTGCGCGTGGTGACGGTGATGCGTGTCGGGCGTTTCAACCTCGCCGCCAATCACAATATTCAGATGCGTGCCGGTGATGCCGCACTGCGTTTTTTCGCCGTATTCAGTTTTCGTGTCGGGCAGAGAAAGTTCATTGAGCTTTGCGATAATCGCATCTTTGTCGTCAAACAGCCCGACCAGCGCAGAGGCAAGCATATCCCCCGCTGCGCCCATGTTGCATTCAAAATATAGATTCATAGTATTATTCCTTATAGCCTTCCCTTTGAGGGGAAGCCTTTTACTTATTAATCATACTCGCAAAGTAACCCGCGCCGAATCCGTTATCAATATTAACCACGCTCACTCCGCTGGCGCAGGAATTGAGCATTGACAGCAGAGCGGACAGCCCCTTGAAACTCGCGCCGTAACCCACACTTGTGGGCACTGCAATCACCGGGCAATCGACCATTCCGCCTATAACGCTGGCAAGCGCGCCCTCCATACCCGCGACGGCGATAACCACCTTCGCGTCAGCCAGAACCGCCGCGTTATCAAGCAGCCTGTGCACGCCGGAAACGCCCACGTCGTAAAGCCTTGTAACCCGGTTGCCGTAATACTCGGCAGTCAGCGCAGCCTCCTCGGCTACGGGGATATCGCTCGTGCCGCCTGTGGCAATCACGATGTTGCCGACCTTTTCACCGTCCGTTTTTTCACCCGCAATGCCTATGCCTGAAACCTCGTCGTAAGTGAGCGGAGCAATCTTTGCAACCTCCTCCGCCTTGTCCTTTGACATACGCGTAATCAGCACGCTTTTTGCGGAATTACTCAGGATATGCTGCACGATTTTGCAGATTTGCTCGGCGGTTTTGCCCGCACCGTAAATCACCTCGTCAGCGCCCTGGCGCACGCCGCGGTGGGTATCAATCTTCGCAAAATCAAGGTCGTCGTACGGCTGCAGGCGGATTTTATTCACCGCCTCGTCCACTGTCAGCGTGCCGTCTGCAACCTTGTTCAGCATATCGGTTAACTCGTTTTTATTCATCGTTTCTCTCCTTTGAATCGAGGTAAACGCCATTGTAATATTTGAGCAGCATTGTATCAACGCTGTCTTTGTCACTATTATATAACATTATATCGCGCGTGGAAAGCTCCAATTTTGCAGCGCCGTCAAGGTAGCGCACGCGGAAGTTATGAAAGCCGAGCGAGCGCAGTTCATTTTCCGCCGCTTCGGTCTTATTGAGCAGGTCGCCTGTGATTTCAACGCCTGTCGGAATCCTCGTTGCAAGGCAGGCGTAGGAACATTTGTCCGCAACGGGCAAAGCATTCTCACGCGCGAGGGTGCGAATCATCGTTTTTGTGTAGCCGCAGTCGCGCAGGGGCGACTCAACCCCCAATTCTTTAAGCGCCTTAAACCCGGGGCGATCAGCCACATTATCAGATGCATTAGTGCCGTCGCAAACGCAGTCAAAGCCGTCGCGCTCTGCCGCCGAGCAGATAGCTGTGAATATCCTCTTTTTGCAGTAATAGCAACGGTTTGCAGGGTTTGCGGTAATCTGCGCATCACCCAGAATATCGAGCGTTATAATATCAAGTTCAGCGCCGAGGAGCTGCACAATTTCGCGCGCGTCGTCAAGCTCAAACTGCGGCTGAAACGCAGACTTGACGTAGTAAGCCTTAACGCGCTTTGCATAGCGAACTGCGAGCATTAGCAGCACCGCGGAGTCCACTCCGCCCGAGAACGCAACAGCAACGCTTTTGTTTTTGAAGTAATTATCAATAGTCATATATACATTATAGCATAAATATACAAAAAAGCAACAAACAAAAAAGCCCCCTTGTGTAAAGGGTGATTCCCCACAGTGTGGGGAAATGTCACCGTAGGTGACAAAAGGGACGGCTTCTG
>CAYZPT010000086.1:0-8462 GCA_964480285.1 uncultured Bacteroides sp. | reverse complement strand
TCGCTCACAAGTATGCAGTAGGATTTGTCCTTGCCTCTGCCGACTCTGCCGCGCAGCTGATGCAATGCGGAAAGACCAAAGCGGTCAGCATTTTCAATCAGCATAATCGTCGCATTCGGCACGTCAACGCCGACTTCAACAACGGTAGTGCTGACGAGTATCTGCACGTCGCCGCGCGCAAAGGCTGACATAACCGCGTCCTTTTCCTTCGCTTTCATCTTGCCGTGCAGCAAGCCGAGATTGTAGCCCGTAAACACCTTTGTCTGCAAGTCCTCTGCGTATTCCTTGGCGCTGATAAGCTCGCTTTCGTTTTCGTCAACAAGCGAGCAGACAATGTATGCCTGATTGCCGCCGTCAACCGTCTTTTTGATAAAGTTGTAGATGCGGTTGTGGTATTCGCTCGTCACAACATCGGTGCGGATTTCCTGCCGTCCGGGCGGCAGCTCGTCGAGTATGCTGATGTCAAGGTCGCCGTAGATTATCAGCCCGAGCGTGCGCGGTATCGGTGTTGCGCTCATTACCATAAGGTGTGGATTTTTGCCCTTCATCGCAAGCGTTGCGCGCTGCTCCACGCCGAAACGGTGCTGCTCGTCAGTCACAACGAGCGCAAGCTCCTTGAACTCAACGTCGTTCTGTATCAGCGCGTGCGTGCCGATAATTATGTCAATCTCGCCGTCCATCAAGGCAGCTTTTATCTCTTTTTTCTCTTTTGCCTTTGTGGAGCCTGTCAGCAGCGCAACCCTGATGTCAGTATTGCCAAACAAATCTGAAAAAGAGGTGAAATGCTGATTTGCAAGCACTTCCGTCGGCGTCATCATAGCGCACTGGTAGCCGCTTTTGACTGCCGAATACATAACTGCTGCCGCAACTGCCGTTTTGCCCGAGCCGACATCGCCCTGTATGAGCCTGTTCATCGCGTTTTCGGTTTGCATATCTGCAACACATTCGGCAATCGTGCGCTTCTGCGCGCCGGTGAGCTCAAACGGCAGCAGGGCGCAAAACTCATCTGTGCAGTCTGCTTTAAGCTGTAAATCGTTTTTCGTTTCTTTTTTGTCTTTAAGCTTCAGCAGACCGAGCTGCAGGGTCAGCAGCTCCTCAAAAATCAGCCTGTGCCGCGCGATTTCGATGTTCTTTTCTTCGGTAGGAAAGTGAATTTGCCTTATCGCAAAGTCAAGCGTGCAGAGGTTGTACCTGCTTCTGATTTCCTCGGTCAGCGTGTCGTCAATGTGCGGTATCGCGTCAAGCGCGGTTTTAACAACCTTTGCAATTGCGCGTGAGTTCAACTTTTCCGTCTGGCTGTAAATCGGGTGAATGCCGTCTGCGCTTTCAAGCTTTTCAATCTGCGGCGAGGTCATACTCGCAGTGGTAAAGCTCTTTTCCACCTTGCCGTACAGAATGTAGTCATCGAATGTTCGCAGCGATTTTGCAAGGTATTTGTTGTTAAACAGCGTAACGTGTATAACGTTCTGCCCGTCTGTGAAGTTGCACTTGTAAAGCGTCATACCTTTGCGGATAAGCGCCTCCTTAACAGGCGTAATCATGGTCGCCTTGATTGCAACAACTTCGTCCTCGGGCGCGTCAAGTACGCTGGTGTTTTTGCTCCAGTCCTGGTATTTGCGTGGATAAAATGTAATTAAATCGCGCACTGAATAAATGCCCAACTTGTTGAAAAGTTGGGCACGTTTTTCTCCAACACCCTTGATATACTGAATGTTGTAACTGTTTAATTCACTGCTTTTTAATTCAGTCATTATTCCACCGAAATGATGTAGTAGTAAATCGGCTGACCGCCGTTAACTACGCTGATTTCCATATCGTTTTTATATTTTTTCTTGAGTTTTTCTTCAAGGTCGCCCGCAGCTTCCTCGCTAACTCCCTCGCCGTAGATGATTGTAACAAGCGAGTGCTGGCTCTTCTTAAACAGCTTGTTTACTGTCTTGAATGCGATGTCCTCGCGGTCAGTGCCGGTAAAGGTGATCTTGCCGTTGCACATACCCATAACTTCACCTTTTTTGATCGGCTCGCCGTCAATCTCGCTGTCGCGTGCGGCAAAGGTAACCTGACCTGTTTCAACAGCTTCAGCCATCTCCATCATAGTCATCTGGTTAGCTTCAGCGTCCTCGCTGTCGTCAAATGAGAGCATAGCGGAGATACCCTGCGGAATAGTCTTTGTCGGCAGGACTCTTACGTCGCGGTCATTTGCAAGCGGAATTACCTGCTCTGCCGCCATAATGATATTTTTGTTGTTAGGCAGTACAAACACAGTCTTTGCAGGGGTCTGCATAACTGCGTTAAGAATATCGTCAGTGGACGGATTCATAGTCTGTCCGCCGCTTACAATTACGTCTGCGCCGAGGTCTGTAAACAGTTCTTCAAGACCTGCGCCTGCGCACACTGCAACAAAGCCGTACTTGTTTTCAGGCTCGGCAACTGTCGGCTCAATCGGTTCTTCACCCTCTTTAACGCCTACCTCTGCGTTGCGGTGCTGATAACGCATATTGTCAATTTTAATATTGATAAGCTGACCATATTTGAGCGCGGACTGAATAACCGTGCCCGGGCAGTTTGAATGAACGTGTACCTTGATGATATTATCGTCGTCAACAACTACTACGCAGTCGCCGATTGATTCAAGATATGCGCGGAGTCTGAGCGGGTCTTTTTCCTGCGCGTCCTTGCTCTTTTCAATCAGGAATTCCGAGCAGTAGCCGAACTCAATGTCGCCGCTTGCTTCGGCAACAGTCTTTTTGTCGGGTGCCGTAACAGGCTGAACGCTTGAACCCTCAAGCGGCTGAACAATCGCGTCGTGACCGAACACGCTGTTAAAGCCTTCAAAAATCAGCACAAGTCCCTGACCGCCGGCGTCAACCACGCCTGCTTTTTTAAGAACAGGGAGCTGCTCGGGAGTTTTTGCAAGCGCATCTCTTGCAGCCTGCAGTGCGGCAAAGCAAACCTCAATCGGGTCGTCGTTTGTTTCTGCCATTTCCTCGGCAGCCTCGGCAGCTTTGCGGATAACCGTAAGAATTGTACCCTCGGTCGGTTTCATTACAGCCTTGTACGCAGCTTCGGTACCCATGCGAAACGCAGCCGCAACATCCTTGCCGCTTGCCTCGTCAATATCTCTGAACGCCTTTGAAAAGCCCCTGAATATCAGCGACAGAATAACACCTGAGTTACCTCTCGCGCCACGGAGCAGAGCTGACGCGCAGCGCTTTGAAACCTCGCTGAGCGTGCTGTCGTCAGGCATACCTTCAACTTCTTTTTTTGCGGCAGTGATTGTCATTGACATATTTGTGCCGGTGTCGCCGTCGGGAACGGGGAAGATGTTGAGCGCATCTACCGCCTGACGGCTGTTTGATATGTTATTTGCGGCGGAAATAATTCCGTCGCGGAACATTATTCCTGTTATCATATTCCGTATCCTCCGAAATGCAAAATGGTTGTGTTAGTTGAGTCCGTCAACGTGCACGTTAACCTGTGATACTTTAAGGTCGGTTGCATCCTCAACAGTATAGCGTACTTTGTTAACTATGCTGTCGGTAATCGTGTTGATGTTAACGCCGTAACTAACTGCAATGTGCAGATCGATAACAAGAGCGCCGTTAACGCTCTTAACGATAACGCCCTGGTTTGTATTGTCCACATCAACCTTGTTTTTGATAACAGATTTGATTGCGTGGTAGGGGTTGGGGTTAACCATTCTTGTCACACCGAAGCAGCTCTGTGCAGTGTTGCCCACAAGGTGTGCAAAATAGTTGTTTGTGATTTCAATATAACCGTTAGGATTTTCAAACTTTATCATAGTGTTCCTCCTGATTATGATTAGTTGTAGTGCCAGTCTTGTATATTTGAAAAATAGTTATCTGCATATCCCTGCATATCGCCTTGCAGAGAACGTGAATAACATATCATTCCTTGCTTGTAAAGTAGGGGTATAAACGGCATTTCCTTTGAAAACGAGAGTATAAAACTGCCGATTTCACCTTTGCCGTTCAGGAATCGTCTGTAAGTTTTTACAGTGTCCGAATTCTCAAAGTCAATTCCGTATTTTGTTGAACCGCTCTGCGAGAAGAAGCTGAGCATATTCATATCGTTCGGAATACGCGTCTCGCCGATATACAGATCAAAATTGTTATACTGCACACGGCTTTTATATGCGGAGGTTTTTTCCTCTGACACAGTGACCTCAAAGCCTACTGCCTCGAGCTGCTGTTTAATCAGCTTGGCAGTTGCAAAACGCTCTTTGTTTTTGTTAACGAGAATATCGAGCTTAAGTCTTTCTTTTTCAACGCCGCTTTGTTTAATGGCGAGCTTTGCAGCTGCCATATCGGTTGTTGAGCCGAATATTGACGATTCTCTGCCTAACTTTGAGTTCGGGTGGAACGGCGAGGTTGCGCTTTTTGCATAACCGCGGTATGCACTTTTTACAATTGTGTCGCGGTCAACAGCAAGCGAAATTGCACGGCGTATATCCTTGTTTGAGGTGATGCCTATATTGCTGTTTACGCCTACATAAACAAGGTTGGTGAGATTTACCGCCTTTTTATTGCAGTTCATCTTAACGTCGCCGCCGCTGCTCATATCGCGAAAAGCGTAACTGATGTTGCCGATGTTAATAGCGTTGTCAATCGACTCGGCAGTCGGTATATTGATAAGCGGAATCTTTGTGAAATGCGGTTTAAAATCCTTGTGCTTTTTGTTAACTTCAAGGTGCAGTGTGCCGTTTTCTTTAGCAAAAACATAGCGGCCGCTGCCTATCGGGAAACCGTTTTTGTCGCTGTCGCCGTTGGCAATCGCAAATGTAAGCAGATTGTGGGCGGCTGGGTTCTGATAATTCAGCTTAAAACTGACCACCGTGTTGCTGAGCGCCGTTGCGCTGCTTATGCCGCTGAGCAGGCTTGACCAGTGCGGCGAATACTTTGCCTCCTCAAATGAGTACACAACGCTGCTTGCCGTGAGCGCACTGCCGTTTGAAAACTCAATGCCGCTCGGTATTGTTACGTTCAGCGTCTTGGCGTTCTCGTAAACATAGCTTGTCGCAATCGACGGCTGTGCTTCAAAGTTGCCGTCAAGCACAAAAAGCGAATCAAAAACAAGCGTCTGTACAATCTGGTTGTTAAGCGTTTTTGAAATGAACGGATTAAGCGAGTCAGCCTGCGTGTAGCTGAGCTTGAATCCCGTTGTGTCGGTTGCGTGCTCGGTAGTAACTTCCGTAACAAGCTTGTGCGCGTTTTCGTCATTGCTTTTGCCTGAGCAGGCGGTCAGCGCCGTTACAAGTATTATCAGTGTGAGCAAAACGGACAAATACTTTTTTGTCATCGTCTGAACCTTTCTATAGTTACTGCTTTACCGGTTTTTTCGTCAAGGCTGATAAAACAGCCCTCCATAACACCGGGTCCGTCAGGATTTCTGAATTTGACGGGCAGGTTTGTTCTTAATTTTTGTATAATAATCTCGGGCTCAATGCCGAGAACAGAATAGTACGGCGCTGTCATACCCAGGTCGGTTATGTAAGCAGTGCCGTTTGGCATAATCTGCTCGTCGGACGTCTGCACATGAGTGTGCGTTCCGACCACAGCGGAAACTCTGCCGTCAAGGTAAAACGCCATCGCGCGTTTTTCGCTGCTTGCCTCGGCGTGAAAATCAATTATTACTGACTTTATACCGTTATCCTCGGCGTACTGTACAATTCTGTCAGCCGCGTCAAACGGATTTTCGTTATTGTCGAGGAAAACAACGCCCTGCAGATTTGCAACAAGCACCTGATATCTGCCCTTGTCAAGCACCGTAAAGCCTTTGCCCGGCGCGCTTGGGTGATAGTTTTCAGGGCGGATAATGCAGTCGTTTGTTTCAAGATAATCTGCAATTTCGGGACGGCGAAGCGAGTGATTGCCAAGCGTGATTACGTCAACCCCGCTGTCAAAAATATATTTTGCGCTCTGCGGAGTTATGCCGTTGCCGACAGCCGAATTCTCACCGTTGGCAATAACTATATCTGCTTTGTAATCCCTTTTCAGTTCGGGGAGCTGATCGCGTAAATATTCGCAGCCCTGCTTTCCCACGATGTCGCCGATAAGTAAAACGTTCATATTGCACCGTTTCTATATGATATTTCAAATTAATATTATAACTTAATGAATTATTAAAAACAATACTAACTATCCAAATTTTATAAACTCTTAATAAAACATTGCCGAGTACTGTAATTTTTTATTGAAATTGACAGATGAATGTGGTAATATTATTTGTATAATAGACTAAAGGAGATGTATTTTTATGCAGAAAAAAGATATTGACTGGGGCTCACTCGGCTTCAGCTATATGCCTACAGATTACAGATTTGTGGCAAATTTCAAGGACGGCAAGTGGAGTGAAGGTGAGCTTACAGAGGACGCAACTATCACTATGACAGAGTGCGCAGGCGTGCTTCAGTATGCGCAGACCTGCTTTGAGGGACTCAAGGCTTACACTACAGAGGACGGCAAGATTGTATGCTTCCGCCCCGACCTCAACGCAAGCCGTATGGCTGATTCCTGCAAAAGACTTGAAATGCCTGTATTCCCCGAGGATAAGTTTATCGAGGCTGTTAAGCAGGTTGTTAAGGCAAACGCTGCATGGGTGCCTCCGTATGGCAGCGGCGCAACGCTTTATATCAGACCGTTTATGTTCGGCTCAAACGCAGTTATCGGCGTAAAGCCGGCTGACGAATATCAATTCAGAATGTTTGTTACACCGGTTGGACCTTACTTCAAGGGCGGCGCAAAGCCGATTACTATCCGCGTATCAGACCTTGACAGAGCTGCGCCACACGGCACAGGTCACATTAAAGCCGGTCTTAACTATGCTATGTCACTTTACAACATTGTTGACGCGCACAACAACGGCTTTGACGAGAATATGTACCTTGACCCTGCAACAAGAACAAAGGTTGAGGAAACAGGCGGCGCAAACTTCCTGTTCGTAACAAAGGACGGCAAGATTGTTACACCTAAGAGCGGCTCAATCCTCCCGTCAATCACACGCCGTTCGCTTATGGTTGTTGCAGAAAAGTACCTCGGCTTAACAGTTGAGCACAGAGAGGTTACTCTTGAAGAGGTTAAGGATATGGCTGAGTGCGGTCTTTGCGGAACTGCAGCGGTTATTTCGCCTGTTGGCAAAATCGTTAATCACGGCGAGGAAATCTGCTTCCCGTCAGGAATGGACGAAATGGGACCGATTACCAAAAAGCTTTACGACACGCTTACAGGTATCCAGATGGGTACAATTGAAGCACCTGAAGGCTGGGTAGTTGAAATTGACTGCTAATTTCACCTGCTTTTAATCGTAGTAATAATTAAAGAAGTAGTGAGGATGTCATTATCTTTTACTACTTCTTTTTCTTTTTCTGTTACTATTTCAATATCAGTGTCTGTATCTATATCTTTTTCTATATCTATATCGGTATCTTTTGTATACCAAAAAATACAAGTGTATACAATTGTATACGACCGTATGCGAAATAAGCGACAATATCTGCAAATTCGTCGCTTAACTTTTGCTTGTAATATTGCTGTGATATGTTATAATACAAGTGAAATATATAAAAGAAAGAGGGCGACAGCTATGTTAGAAAAACCAAGCAATACCGTAATTTATTTTGCACCTCATCAGGATGATGAACTTTTGACGATGGGAATTGATATTGCCGCGTCGGTGAAAAACGGCTACGATGTTCACGTTATTGTGGTAACAGACGGCGCAAGCTCAAACGTAAGATTACGTCTCGGCAACCGCGAGCACTGCACACAGTGCGGCGAGCAGCACGTTTTTGATCTGACTAAGGAGGATTTCACCGCAACGCGTGACCAGGAGCTTTTCGGCTGCTGTGCAGCTCTCGGCGTAAAGCGCGAGAACGTTCATTTCCCTGAGGAGAGAATTGTAGACGGCAACATCACGCTTGACAGAGCAAAGGAAATCATCAAGGGCTTTGTTGCAGACATTGACCCCGAAGCTACAGTTTGCTCAATTTATCCGAATGCACCCGAAGCACACCACAAGGACCACAGAACTCTCGGTCTTGCAGTGAAAGAGCTTTACGAAGAGGGCGTTATCAAGCATATGGTTCTTATGGAAGAGCCGTATGTTGCAATTGAGGTTGACCACGCACCCGGCGAGGAGCCGACGATTTTCTATGCTCCCGACGATATCGCAAAGCAGCTTGAGGAGGCTGTTGCGTCGTACTTCCTGTGGGATCCTGCAAACAAGCGTTATGCAGTAGGTTACCACAGCGTACCTGATGAAATGAATCAGCTTAAAACCGAAAAAGCACTGTATTATCACACATACGAATAATAATTTTATGGGCGGGTAATTTCCGCCCATTATTTTTTTATTTAACTATTGCATTTTTTTTGCAAAGGGTATATAATGTATGTTAAAATATACATTTGAGGTCAAATGTAATGAAAAAGAAAACAGATATG
>CAYZPT010000085.1:0-8604 GCA_964480285.1 uncultured Bacteroides sp. | reverse complement strand
CCCCTGCACAAACAAACGCAGCGCCGAACTTTTGCTCAAACTGCGGCGCACCGGCAGGCGGCGGCAACTTCTGCACCTACTGCGGCAGCCCTTTGAGGAACAGATAGTATAAGCGTAACGACCCCGACTGGAAGGACGAGGTTGTCTACTGGGGACCAATGGGTTGCCTTACAGGCTTTTACCTCATACTTAAGGGTAACCGCGACCCGCAGGAGCTTTACGGTCTGATGCTCAGCGCGTTTAAATCCGTAGCCGATTCGCAGGAAGTACCCGGCGCCGCACCCGTAAACTGCGGCAACTACCTTATGCATAACCTTGAAACGGCAAAGTGGTACGCCCGCGAGTTCGCCGAATATCTCGAAGCAAATGCCGATAACGACGATATCTTCACCTATCCCAGAACAGAACGTCTTGTTACAGATGACGGTCAGCAGTTCTTTGATTCATAAGTTTTCAAGAACTATTACCTCATTGCGAAATATGACAATATTAAAAGCGCCGCAGACATTAAGTCTGCAGCGCTTTTGTTTTACGGCTTTTTAGTTCCGCAGTTTTCACAAAAATTGCCTGTGTTCATACTGCCGCAGGGGCACCGCCACAAGGCGGAATGATTGCTGTTGTTCTGCATAAAAATGTTAGGCTTTTCCTGCGCCTTGTCTTGAGGCGGCACGCTCGCGTTGCCTGCGTTTACAGCGTTCATTACAGCGAATGCGCCAACCATACCGCCGCCGTTTTGATTGTTAGCCGCAGCGTTCATCGCGTCCGCCTGAGCCGCAACAAGCGTAGCTGCCGCCATATCGGGCTGAGTGAGCATTTTTGCGCGTTCTGCATTCTGGATAACCTCTTTATCCTCCTGCGCAAGCGCGATGCTGTCAAGCGCTATGGACACTACGGAAAAACCGCGAAGGCTCACCCATTTTTCATCCATAGCCCTGGTCAGTTCAGCACAGATGTTTTCCACATTCTGCGTCAGCTTAGTCGGCTCAACACCGCCGCCGCACAGTTTATCAAGTGCCGTCACCGCCGCACTGCGTAATTCGGCCTGCAGCTGCGGCTGTATTTTTTGCCTTGTAACCGTGCCTGTGCTGTTGCCGCAAATCCTTTTATAAAAAACTTCGGGGTCGGTAATGCGGTATGAAAACACGCCGCTTATATTGACAGTGCTGTAATACTCAAGTCCGGTTGCCTTGTTAACTATTGACAGCGGAACAGATACGGCAAACGGGTTATCCGTTTTTTCCTTAGTATCAATGTACATCACAAACTGGTGTATTGCCACATCGCCGCCAAATCCTATGCGCTCGACTGCCTGTTTGCCGATGGACTTTAACCCGCCGCCGGAGAAAATACTGCCCGATTTTTTGCTGTGAAAGACATTTTCCCCGGGTTTGTCATACACGCCGATGCACTTGCCCATCTCAACCACAATGGCGCACTGCCCGTCGTTTACAATTATCAGCGAGCCGTCACTGATAATATTTTCGTCTCCCTTTGTGTTGGAGGAGTTTTCGTTAACGCGCTTTGTACCGCGCTGTGCAAGGACGTCTGCAGGCATACTTTCGCAAACGTACATTTCAAGCCATTGGTCTGCAAGTACGCCGCCGACTGCGCCGGTTGCGGCTTTAAAAATGCCCATATTTCCACCCCCTGATAATGTGATAATATCATTATAACACATTCCTGCAAATTGCGAAAGGCGTTTGCCGCATTTATTGCTGAGATGATATCTTATAACAATAAAAAGCCGCTCTTACATCAGGTAAGAGCGGCTTTGATATTTTTGTTTATTCTATTGTAAGGATATCTGTGAAACCTGTTACTGAGAAGATTTCGTTTACAATTTCGTTAGCGTTAGTAACTTTCATTGAACCCTGTACATTCATCTTCTTCTGCGCTACTAAAAGCACGCGGAGTCCTGCGGAAGAAATATAATCAAGGTTTGAAAAATCAAATGTGAGCTCTGTTACGCCGTCAAGCTCGTTTTTAACAACTGCCTCTAATTCCGGAGCAGTAGTGGTTTCAAGTCTGCCTTCAACGGCAAGAGTAAGAGCGCTTCCGTTACTTGTTTTGTTTATTGTCATAATTATTTCTCCTTATAATTTTTTATAAACTATCATTTCAACATTGCCTTCAGCGATTCCTATTTCAACCTCGTCGGCAATATTTGCAATAATTGATTTTTCAAGTTCGTCCCATTTTTCACTGTTCTTCTGATTCGCCTTGTATCTGTTAAGAGACCATACGTTTGCAGAAGCAGTTGAGTAATTCTTTGCCACTGCAGCAGCCTGCGCGGTGGAAAGATTACCGGAAGCCCAGCCCGACGCATATTCTGCGGAAATCGGTGTATCCGTAGGCTCAACAAGGCGGTTAAACAAATCGCGAATTTTGCCCATAACGCCTTTAGCTGCAATGTTTTCGCCGCTTGTGGAAGCTGACAAAAGCTTCTTCCTCATTTCCGTATTCATTGGCGTTTCAGCCTTTAAATGAAAGCGGAAATCTTTATCCTCATCATCAATCCAGAAATCTGCTTCCTGCTCACCTGTGAGCGCTTTCATCATACCAAGCATTTCTTCTGCCAAAAGAACAAGGTGAATTGAATCCGTTTTCGGCAGTGATTTGAAATTAGCAACAAGTTCTGTCTGCTTTATTGCTTCAGCAACGCCGTCGCCGGTGTTGGTAACATGGATAACATCAGATTTCATTTACAATTCCTCCAAATATGATTATTAACAAACTTATTATATCATTTTATTAAGCCGTTTTCAAGCAGTAATTATTATATTAAAAAAACACGCCTTGCGACAATCAGCGCAAAGCGTTTGTTGCCAAATAGTATATCACCCATAAACCACGCTTGTTGCTGTGCCGTAGACTATTACAGGTCCTGCTATACTGAACATCTGCGCGGCGGTGCCGAGGACGTAGCCTTCGTGCTGGATTCGAGCGCGGGCGCAACTACCGAATTACTGAAACCGCTTATCGGAATAACCATCCCTAAAGCGCGACTCTATACTTAATTCATTACATTTGATTTCAATCAGATTATGCTGTAAAAAGTAACACCCATTATTCCGGAAATCAGAATTAATGCAATGGGCGATATGCCTTTTTTTATTACTTTTCTTGAACCGAAGTATATGACCGCAAGCCCTGCGGTGAGCGCGGCAGCTTTAATATCAAACGTTGCATCCGGCACTGTATTGTTAAATACCATCAATGTGCCCGTTGCAAATATAATTCCTGCAATGGCGGGCTTAACGCCGTCAAGGGCGGCGCTGATTTTTTCGTTTTTAACCGCGTTTTTCATAAGTTTGATGAATAATAAAACGATAGCAAACGCAGGAAAAACAACTGCGGCTGTTGCAATAATTGCGCCGAGTATTCCTCCCTGTGTTGCGCCAACATATGTGGCAAGATTCACCATAATCGGCCCAGGCGTGCTCTCGCTTATTGCAATCATATCCGAAAGTCTCGCATCATCCATCCACCCGTATGCAAGCACTGTTTCGCGAACAAGCGGCACAGCCGCATAACCCCCGCCGAATGAGAATAATCCAACTTTAAGAAAGCCTAAAAGGAGTTCAAGATAAATCATTATTCTGCCCCTCCCTTGCTTTGCTTAACACGGTAAACGATGTAGCCAATAAGTGCTGTAATAAGGAGCAGTACAACCGATGAAATGCGAACTGCAAAAATGTCAATGCAAAGCATCGCCGCAAATGAAGCGGCGGTGATTACGTATGTAAGCGTTCTTTTTTTAAGCTTTGAAAAAAGCTTTATTGCCGCATCTATTATAAGAATGCCTACTGCTATTTTGATTCCCTGAAACGCCCCTGCAACCCACTTGTTTTCTATAAACTGTTCAAGAAAAACGGAGATGGCAAATATAATTAAAAAAGAGGGCATTATTATACCGAGAGTGGCGACAATTGCGCCCGCGATGCCTTTTTGCTTATAGCCAACGAATGTGGCGCAGTTAATGGCAATGGGCCCCGGTGTTGATTCCGCAAGCACCGTGATATTAACCATTTCTTCCTTGGTAATCCACTTGTTGTTTTCAACGCAGGCACGCTCAATAAGCGGAAGCATTGCATAGCCTCCGCCGAATGTGAATAATCCGATTTTAGCAAAATTCAAAAACAGCCTGATAAGTATCATAGTTTATTTTTTTGCTCCATATTTTATCATTGCATTAAACGCCTTGAGCTATTATAACACAGTATTTAATTAAAGTCATTAAATGTTTGAATTGTTTAACTATAATTGCATTTAATAATTCGGTATTATGCAATCCTGAATCAGGCAAACAACTAAAAATGTAGGGGACGCCGACTCGGCGTCCCGCTTTTTAATACAACTTAAATATATAAATTATCAACCCATAAATAAAACTCGTCGCCGTGCCATAGACAATGACGGGACCGGCGATAGAGAACATCTGCGCGGCGGTGCCGAGGACGTAGCCCTCGTGCTGGAATTCCAGCGCGGGCGCGACGACGGAATTTGAGAATCCCGATATCGGCACGATTGTGCCGGCGCCGGCGTGGCGGGCGATTTTGTCGTAAACGCCGATGCCGGTGAGGACTGCGGTGATAATTATTATCAGCGAGGGCGTGGCGAGTTTGACTGCGTCCTCGCTCATTCCTGCGCCTTCAAAAATGTAGTTCATTATCTGCGCGAACAGGCAGATGCCGCCGCCGAAGATAAACGCCTTTACGCAGTTTAAAACGATAGGGGAGTTCGGGCTCGCCTTGTCGGTCATTTTTGAATAGTCGCTGTTTGAAATTGACATATCAGTGCTCCTTGACAATTGGTTATAATATAGTATAATTAATGATGAATGATAAATTATGAATGATGAATTGAGGTTACTCGGCTTTGCCTCGAACAATAACGGAGCGTCGGGGGCGCCGCTCCCTACAATAGGTGCGGATAATGTCCGCCATTAATTCTCAACTCTCAATTCTCAATTCTCAATTCTAAATACGGGTGATACCATGCATCTTATTGAAGTTAGAAATGTTTATAAAATTTATAACCCGGGCGAAAACCAGGTTAACGCGCTTGACGGCGTTTCGCTCACGATTGACGAGGGCGAATTCGTTGCGATTATCGGTCAGTCAGGCTCGGGCAAGTCAACGCTTATGAATATGCTCGGTCTGCTCGACACGCCGACAGAAGGCGAGTACTACATCAACGGCAAGCTCGTTGACGACCTCACGGACGACCAGATGAGCGTTATCCGCAATGAGGAGATTGGTTTTATCTTCCAGGGTTTTAACCTGATTTCGTCGCTCACCGCGCTTGAAAATGTGGAGCTGCCGCTCGTTTACCGCGGTATGCACAGCGCCGAACGCCACGAAATTTCTATTGCCGCGCTTGAAAAGGTAGGTCTCGGCGACAGGCTTGACCACCTGCCGACTGCGCTTTCAGGCGGTCAGCAGCAGCGTGTTGCGGTTGCTCGTGCGATTGCCGCGGCGCCGCCTGTAATCCTTGCCGACGAGCCGACGGGTAACCTTGATACTCGTTCGACAAAGGACGTTATGGCGATTTTGCACACGCTCAAGGACGAGGGCAGAACGGTTATTGTCATCACCCACGATAACGAGATTGCGATGGAAGCGGAGCGCGTTGTACGTATCCGTGACGGCAAGATTGTAGAGGACTACATCAACCCCGGCTTTGAGGAAAAGTACGGCAGAAAAGCGAAATACGACAACCAGAATCCGATTGATTTGGGTTAATTATGCGGGCGGAATTTATCTGCCCGTTTTTATTTATCTTTTGGTTTTGTAACAAGCGCTGTAATAAGTCCGCACAAAACCGCCACCGTTACGCCGCCTGCCATTGCGGTGAATGCGCCTGTCAGTACGCCCATAAAGCCCTGCTCGCGCACTGATTCTCTCATACCCGTTGCAAGCGCGTTGCCGAAGCCGGTCAGCGGAATTGTTGCGCCTGCACCTGCGAAATCGACGAGTTTATCATAAAGCCCGAGCCCGCCGAGCACTACGCCTGCACACACAAAAGTCACGAGTATCCGCGCAGGTGTCATCTTTGTTATATCTATAAGCAGCTGACCGATTACGCAGATTGCACCGCCGACCAAGAATGCTTTTAAACACATTAAAAACATAAAATCACCCATTGATAGTATTTCAATAGGTGATAATTTTATACATATTTTGTAGGGGTCGGACCTTGGAGCGGTCTCCTCACCCTTTTGTCCGCAAGCGGACATTTCCCCTCACAGGGGAATCTCCCTCGACGACCCACGGCGTGATGTGGGCATCGCGCCCTACACATCAATTATTTTATAATTGAAATTCCCGTCATTTCTTCAGGCTGCGGAAGGTTCATAACCTTGAGCATTGTCGGTACGATGTCGCAGAGCTTTCCGCCTTCGCGGAGCTCAACATTGCCGCAGTTGCATACGATAAACGGAACCTCGTTTGTGGTGTGCGCTGTGAACGGTGAGCCGTCAGGCTCTTTCATCTGGTCAGCGTTGCCGTGGTCAGCGGTTACAAACAGCGTGCCGCCGTTTTCCATAACAGCTTCATAGAGCGAGCCAACGCAGGTGTCGACTGCTTCAACAGCAGCAACAGCAGCGTCAAACACGCCTGTGTGGCCGACCATATCGCAGTTTGCAAAGTTCACGATAACAACGTCGTATTTGCCTGACTTAACAGCTTCGTTGAGCTTCTCGCTTACGAGATAAGCGCTCATTTCGGGCTGCAGGTCGTATGTAGCAACCTTGGGTGAGGGAATGAGGATTCTGTCCTCGCCCTCGTTCACAGCTTCAACTCCGCCGTTAAAGAAGAAAGTTACGTGTGCGTATTTTTCAGTTTCCGCAATGCGGAGCTGAGTCATATTGTTTTTAGCAAGGTACTCGCCAAAAGTGTTTGTGAGCACCTGCGGTTTGAACGCGATGTCAACGTTTGGCATAGTTGCGTCGTACTGCGTCATGCAAACATAGTTAACCTTAAAGTACTTTCTGTCAAAGCCTGTGAACTCGGTGTCAACAAAAGTACGTGTGATTTCTCTTGCGCGGTCAGGGCGGAAATTAAAGAACACAACGCTGTCGCCCTCGCCGACTCTGCCCTCGTTTTTGAGGGTTACGGTTGGCATAATGAACTCGTCAGTGAGATTTTTGCCGTCGCCGTCAATTGTTTCGTATGACTTTTTGATAGCCTCAACAGGATCGTCAGCCTGAATACCTTCGCCGAATACAAATGCGTTGTAAGCCTTCTGCACTCTGTCCCAGTTGCTGTCACGGTCCATAGCGTAGTATCTGCCGGTTACGGTTGCAACCTTACCCACGACGATTTCGTTCTTCTTGTAGATAGACACGGCAACAAAATCCTTGACCGAGGTCGGCGGAACGTCACGTCCGTCCATAATACAGTGCAGGTAAACTTTGTTCTGACCGAGCCTTTTTGCAAGCTCAAGCAGTCCCCAGATGTGAGTGTTGTGCGAGTGCACGCCGCCGTCGCTCATAAGTCCCATAAGGTGCAGGGAAGTGCCGTTCTCAATCGACTTGTTGATAGCTTTAACGAGTGCCTCGTTTTCAAAGAAATCGCCGTCCTCAATTGACTTGGTGATTCTTGTGAGCTCCTGATACACAACTCTGCCGGCACCCATATTTGTGTGGCCAACCTCGGAGTTGCCCATCTGTCCGTCAGGCAGACCTACATTGAGTCCCGAAGCGCCGATGTAAGTGTAAGGGTATTTGTCCATAAGCATATCGAGGTTCGGCTTTTTAGCGGCAACGATTGCGTTGCCGTATTCGCTGGGGTTGTGGCCGAAACCGTCCATAATGCAAAGTACGTTAGTCTTTTTCATATTTTCCTCCGAAAAATATTTAATTGAGAATGGAGAATGGAAAATGGAGAATTAAGGGTGACGTTGCCCACACCCAAATGTATTGTTTGAGGCGAAGCCGAGTAACATTAATTCTTAACTCTCAATTCTCAATTCTACATTAAAATATGGCGACCAACGGTCGCCGTATTTTATCTTGATGCAGCCTTTACGATGATTGAAAAGTCCTCTGCTTTGAGTGAAGCACCGCCGATAAGACCGCCGTCAACGTTCTCTTTATCAGTGAGCTCTTCAGCATTTTTAGCGTTCATTGAGCCGCCGTACTGTACAACGAAAGCGTCTGCAGCTGCCTTGCTGTAAAGGTCAGCAATAACGCCGCGGATGTAGCCGTTAACCTCGTCAGCCTGATCAGCAGTAGCTGTTTTGCCTGTGCCGATAGCCCAAACCGGCTCATAAGCGATGATAACGTTCTTAAGCTCGTCCTCGCTAACGCCCTGAAGTGCAACCTTTGTCTGCTTGCCGACGATTTCAAATGTAACGCCCTGTTCTCTCTCTTCAAGAACCTCGCCAACGCAAAGGATAACGGTAAGTCCATTGTCAAGCGCAGCGCGAACTCTTTTGTTAACAGTTTCGTCAGTCTCGCCGAAATACTGGCGTCTTTCGCTGTGGCCGATGATTACGTAAGGAACGCCCATTGCCTTGAGCATAGGTGCGGAAACCTCGCCTGTGCAGATGAGGTTCAACTTGTGACCACTAGGAGTCACTGTGTAGCTGTCAGAGCTAAGG
>CAYZPT010000084.1:0-8651 GCA_964480285.1 uncultured Bacteroides sp. | reverse complement strand
GTCGTGAATGAGGATAACCTCAGCGCCGTAATTCTTAATCAGTTTGCGGCGCTCCTCTGAAACGGAATCGGGCATAATAATCTTAACCTTATAGCCCATAACCGCGCCCACAAGCGCAATGCCTATGCCCTGGTTGCCGCTTGTCGGCTCAACGATGATTGAATTCTCGTCAATCTTGCCGCACTTAGCAGCCTGCTTGAGCATATTGTACGCCGTGCGCGTTTTAATCGAGCCGCCGATATTCACGCCCTCGTACTTAACGAGAATCTCCGCATCCTCGGGACCTGTCATTTTATTGAGTCTTATCATCGGTGTGTGGCCGATGGCGTCAAGAATTGTATTGCAAATCATAACGATACCTCGCTTAATATTAGTGCTAATTCATTATATATATTTAAAGGGACAATGTCAAATGTTTCATTATCGCAATCGCTATTTATCGTAACACGATAAATTTTTATTGACTTTTCACAAGCGGTGTGTTATATTGTAGACAGATGAAACGGAGGGATTACTATGACAAAAAGGACAATCGGCATAACGATTAAGGCGGCTATCGTGCTGCTCGGCGTTGCAGGCTTCATATGCTGCGTTTTGATGCCAAGGATACTTGACTACATTTTGCCGGGATTCAGCCCGATAACTCACAATATGTGGCTGTACGCGCTTTACATCTGCGCCGCGCCGTGCTTTGCTGCGCTCTTCCCCGCCTGGAAAATTGCAGGCTGCATCGCACAAAACAAATCATTTTGCATCGAAAATGCAAAGCACTCAAAGGCAATCGGCTCACTAATGGCGATAGACACGGTACTTGTGCTTGTAACGGACACGCTGCTTTTTGTTCTCGGCAGGTCATTTCTTGCACTGTTCATATCGTTCTCGCTGATAATTGCGATATTCCTTGCGGCAAGCATATGCGCATTTGCGCTGTCATTCCTGCTAGAAAACGCAGCAGTACTGCAAGACCAGAGCGACTATACAATTTAGGGGTAACATATTTGCCTTCCCCCCAAGGGGAAGCCAATAAGGTTAGGTGATTATATTTGGAAGATAACAGAATTGTATTTAACATCGATGTGATGCTTGCAAAGCGCAAAATGAGCGTAACCGAGCTCAGCGAAAAGGTCGGCATCACGATGGCGAACATATCTATACTGAAAAACGGTAAGGCAAAGGCGCTGAAGGTTTCAACGCTTGCAAAGCTGTGCGACGCGCTCGACTGCCAACCGGGAGATATACTGGAATTCAAAAAGTAGCATTTTGATAATTCGGAATTAATGGTTTGGAGATTATAATGAAAAATATATTGCAAAAAAGGAGTTTACCTATGCTCGTTTTACAGATACTTATTGTACTTATAGGACTGTACATAATCCGCATTTACCTGCCGCCGCTTGTGTCGCTCGGCGAGCTCAACCTCGGCAACCTGTTCGGCTATGTGGCGGGCACGTGTATTGTGCTTTTTGGCGTGTTTCTGAACGCGATTGTCAACGCTGTTAAAAGCGGGCTTGCAGGCGACCACAAAAAGCAGGTTATCATAACGCTTGTCGTTATCTGCACGGTTATTATTGCGTTTCTCGCGGCGTTTTTCGGCACGCTCGGAAGCATTGTCAGCGCCTCGCACCAGACGGCGACAGACCAGACGACAGTTATCGTGCTCGGCTGCAGAATCAAGGGCGACAACCCCTCAGGCTCTTTGAGGGCGCGCTGCTCTGCCGCTGCAAGGTATCTTGAAGAAAATCCCGACGCGGTGGTTATCGCCTCGGGCGGTCAGGGCAAGGACGAAAATCTGTCCGAGGGGCAGTGCATACACGACCTGCTTGTTGAAAAAGGCATTGACGAAAGCCGTATTTTTATTGAGGACAAGTCGCACAGCACGGACGAAAATATTGCAAATTCGCTTAAGATTATCGAGGACAATAACCTTTCAACCGACGTGGCAATCGCCACGAGCGACTACCACGAAAAGCGCGCGGGAATTATCTGCAAAAAGAACGGACTCACACCGTATTCAGTCCCCGCAAACTCCACCAAATGGGCAAAGCCAACGCAGTTCACGCGCGAGGTTTTCGGCGTGTGGGTGCAGGCAGTTAGCCGTTAGCAGTATGCAGTAATCAGCCTCGGTTACTCACTACGCTCGAACAATAAGGTGATTGTTATGAAAAAGGTTTTATGTTTAATACTATGCTTAATTACTGTATTTTCGCTTTCGGGTTGCAGGATTATTGACAGGAGCGATGAACACAGGGATTATGAAGGCTACATTCAATTCATTGTTGAATTCAACACGGGGTTGTTTGCTTACACCAACACAGACTCCGATTTAGCATATTCGCCGTCAAATCCAAAACTCCAAAAGAAGTTCACCTACGGCGCTCAAGGCGTAAAGTTTTCCGCAGAATATGAGGAGGACAGAATTGTTTACACCGTTGTTAATCCAAGCGACGACGGTATTGCAGAAGCAAAGACCTTTAACGACATATACGGCGTATATTGGGATAGCTGGAATTATTTTTGCGACAGAACCGATGTCGGTTCGGTTGACTGGGAATCAGAGGGTGAAATACGTATAATTGAAATGCAAATCAGCGGTTTAAACTACAGCGTTATGTTTTATCCACGTGATGATACACCGCAGATTATTTACGAAAAAGCCGAAACAATATAACGTAGGGGCGGATACCATCCGCCCGCGGGAGGGTCAGGAGACTCTCCCCTACAGAAAAAAGCACCCGGTCGGGTGCTTTTTGCTATGCTTTCCTTTTATCTATGTAGTCAATCAGCGCGGCGGCTGTGCCGTCGAGACCGAGGCAGGAGGAGTTTATGCAGATGTCGTAATTCCTCATTTCGCCCCACTTGGTTTTGCAGTACTCGTTGTGGTACTCTTTGCGGCGTTTATCAGTTTTATCAATAATCTTTATTGCCTGCGGCATTGAGCAATCATTCTTCTTCATAGTACGGTCTGTTCTGTCATACTCGTCGGCATAGATGAACACGGACACAAGCGCGTCGTTATCCTTAAGTATATAGTCGGCGCATCTGCCGCAGATTACGAACGACTCCCCTTTGTCCGCCTGCTCTTTGATAAAATCAAACTGCATATGTGCAAGCGCGTACTCCGGCGAGCTGTTGAAGCCTGCAACGGTTCTGGAGGTAAACACGTTTATGCCCTTTTCGTCCGAACCCTTAAAGTCGCTGAGGTCAACGCCCTTTTCCTTACTGATCTCGTCGAGGATATTTTTATCGTAAAGCTTTACGCCGTAATGCTCGGCAATTCTCCTTGCGATTTCGTGACCGCCGCTTGAGTATTCCCTGCTGACGGAAATGATAAATTGATTAGCCATAATTTACTCCTTTCGCAAAAGCAAAACTTAATTACAATAGCATTATACTACTATTCTCTGTACAAGTAAACAGTTTTTATTAAAATTGCACAATTTTATTTAACCATTTAGTCTGTATTTGTTGACAATTGCCCGAACGTATTATATATTATAACTGTTAAGACACAAACCGCTGCATAATTAAGGCAAGGTGAATTTATGAGATACAGCAGTGATGATGTTTACCGCTATGTGCGTGAAAAGAAAATCAGATCGGTAAGGCTCGCGTTCTGCGATGTTTACGGCTGGGAGAAAAGTATTTCGATAACTCCCGAAGAGGTGCTTGACGCCTTCGAGTACGGCGTTACCATCAACGCGCGCGACGTTAAGAATTTCGGCGAAGAAGTATACACCGACTTAGTGCTTATTCCTCTGCCGGAAACTATGTCCGAGCTCCCCTATCAGGCTGAGGACGACAGAATGGTAAGAATGTTCTGCAGGATGACTCTGCCCGACGGCACCCCGTTTGAAAAGCGCGGCACAAAGAGCCTGCTTAAGCACGCAATGGATATTGCAGAGGTTGAGGGCTATGAGTTCTACTTCGGCACCGAGCTTGAATACTATCTTATGGAAGTTGACGAGCACGGCTTGCCGCTTGACATACCGCACGACAAGGCGGCATTCCTTGACATTCCGCCCGATGACAGGTGCGACGCTATCAGACGAAGCATAACCAGAACGCTTGAAAGAATGGAAGTCAAGCCGAGCAATATGTTCCATCAGCGCGGCCACGGGCAGAATGAGATTGACTTTACTTTTTCTAACCCGATTACCGCCGGCGACAACATCACGACGGCAAAAACCATCATCAAGGTTACCGCAAACAGAAATAAGCTGTACGCAGACTTTTCGCCCAAGACTTACGAGAACCACCCCGGCAACTCAATGCACATAACGTTTTCCGTTCAGTCGAGCGACGGCAAGACGGACAATCTACACCACGCAGTTGCAGGAATACTTGAAAAAATTGTCGAGATGACGCTGTTCTTCAACCCGTATGAGGAATCGTACAAACGCTTTGGCAAGGACGGCGCGCCCGAGTACATCTCATGGTCGAGTGAAAACCGTTCGCAGCTTCTGCGAATACCGCCGACAACAGGTCACTTCCATATGGCGGAGCTGCGCTCACCCGACGCCGCGATTAACCCGTACCTTGCGTTTGCGCTGATTATCCACGCATCGCTTTACGGAATCAAAAACAAGCTCGAGCTTCCCGAGGAGGCAAGGTTTGACTTTGAAACCGCGGACGCGGAAACAATCGCTAAGTACCAAAGACTGCCGAAAACGCTTGAAGAAGCGCGCGAGCTTGCTAAAAACAGCGAGTTTGTAAACAAGGTAGTACCCAAGGAAATTCTTGATTTGTACTTATAATAACCGTAGGGCGCGATGCCCTCATCGCGCCGCGGGCGGATTGGGAAATCCGCACCTACAAGCAAAAGCCTTTCGCAAATCTGCGAAAGGCTTTAATAATTGTTATGTTTATTCAGCGTCTTTTCTTCTTTCAACAAGTTCTTCGAGCATCTGGGTGTGCTCTGCGTCTGTCATAGCGTAGTTCTTAATCGGAAGCGCTGACAGCAGCATACCGATGGCAATCGGGATTGAGATAAGGAAGAACATTGCAGCAGCGTACTTACCGCCGTCGAGCTGATAGAAGTGCTCGCCGTTTGCAAGGCGGTAGTTGATGTTGTCAAGATTTGCGCCGGAGAATTTAACTACTGTATAAACGATACCCTGAATCAGAGCAGCGATACCGCCTGAAAGCTTGGTAAGGAACGACTGGCCTGAGAAGAATACGCCGTCGGGACGGTAGCCCTTGTGGTACTCCTCATAGTCAACGCAGTCGGCAATCATAATCGACTGCATTACGTTGATACCGCCCATTGAAGCAGCAGCAAGACCGATGCAAAGCGCAGTAACGATAATCCAGCCCCACGGAAGCAGGTTGCCGCCCGAAATCTTGTATGCCACGAACAGCAGCAGATACGGAACAGCGCCGACAACCGAATAGAAATTGTAGAGTTTTTTATTCTCGAACTTCTTAACAAGGTTCGGTGTGATAGCCATTGCAACGAATTGCGGAACAAATACGGCAAGACCGATGATGCCGATCTTGACAATACGCATACCGCCGTCGTACTTCATCGCATTTTCCATAAGATTGAAGTCTGTGTAGTAGTACAGCAAAAGCGGCATTGCGAGAATCATGAGCAGCTGCAGAGGTGAACGAAGCACGCCGGAGATGAGAATCTGCCTGAACGGCTTGCAGTTCCACATAATCTTGAAATTATCGATAATACCGCGCTTATCCTCAGCGTCGCCGGGAACACGCTCGCGTGTAACAAGACCTGCGATTTCAAACAGAACTGTAGCAATAACAGTGAGGACTACAACGGTGAATATCCACGAAGCCTTTTTAACCTCGTTATTAGCCATCTGCTGTGTGATTTCGCCGGCTTTGACCATAGCGTCGTACTTGCCCTTGAACATACCTGCAAAAGCGTCGGGCACGAAGCTTACAACAGTGCCGATACCGCCGATACCAGCGGCAACCCTTGCAAGACCGATAATCTTTGCGCGGTCGTTCTGGTCGTCAGTCATAAGTGATGTAATGCCCCACAGCGGGATATCACAAACGGTGAACAGCATACCCCATACTATGTATGAAACTGCCGCCCATGCAACGATTAAACCTTTGCTTGCGCCGGGATTTGTGTAGATGCCGTTCATAAAGCACAGGATTGTCATTGCGCCGATAATTGCCGGGAAAATAATAAGATACGGACGGCATTTACCCCATTTAGTATGCGTTCTGTCAACGATAGTACCCATCATCGGGTCGTTAATAGCGTCCCAGATACGCGCTACAAAGATAATAGCACTTACTGCGGCAGCAGGGATATACAGCACTGAGCCGAGATATACGCTGACAAGACCTGCAGCAATTACCTGATAGACGAGGTTCTGACCGAACATACCGGTTAAGTAACCGAACATTTCACCTTTGGAATAGGTGTTCTTTTTTGTTTCGCCCATTAATAATTCTCCTTAAAAATGATTAGTTTTGCACTATCTATCATTTTAACAGAAAAAGGCGATATTTACAAGTACATTTTATTTAAATTGTATAAAACGCAGGATTTATATTACAAAATTGAGCGTAAGGCAAAGAAGTACGCCGAGTGCAATCGGAACGAGAACTGACATCAGAGTCCACTTTGCGCTCTTTGTTTCCTTAAACACAGTTATCAGCGTTGTGGAGCACGGGAAGTGGAACAGCGTGAACACACAGGTGCAAAGCGCTGTTTTGACCGTCCAGCCGTTGTCTATCAGAATCTGCTGCAGCGACGATGTGTCGGACAGCTCGCTGAGTGTGCCTGACGAGAGATACACCATCAGCGCAATCGGCAGCACAATTTCATTTGCAGGGAAACCGAGTATAAACGCAAGCAGGATAACGCCGTCCATTCCAAGCGCTCTGCCCACGCCGTCAAGCGCACCTGCGATATGCGAAAGCAGGCTTATATCCCCTACTTTTACGTTTGCAAACAGCCAGATAATCAGCCCTGCCGGTGCGGCAACCACGACTGCACGAAGCAGCACAAACAGCACCTTTTCACGCAGGGTGAGCAGAATCGTTCTGGCAAACTGCGGCGTGCGGTACGGCGGCAACTCCATAACAACGGGCGTGCTTTTGCCCCTCAGTACAGTCTTGCCGAGGACGAAGGAAGCGGCAAACGTGCCGAGCATTGACAGCGCGATAAAGCCGAGAAGCACAGCCGCAGAGATCACGCTGTTTTTTGCAAAGAACATACCGATAATCGCAAGCAGAATCGGGAAGCGCCCGTTGCACGGCGTAAGAGAATTTGTGACAATCGCAATAAGCCGTTCGCGCCTGCTGTCGATAATCCGCGCGCCGGTCACGCCGACAGCGTTACAGCCGAGCCCCATACAGGTGCAAAGCGACTGCTTGCCGCACGCGCCGCATTTTTCAAAACAGTAATCGAAGTTGAAGGCAATGCGAGGCAGCAGACCGAAGTCCTCAAGCAGTGCGAAAAGCGGGAAGAATATTGCCATAGGCGGCAGCATTACAGCCACCACCCAGAACAGCACACGCAGCACACCGTGCACGAGCGCGTCAATTATTACCCCGGAAATACCGAGCGCCGCCATACCGTCTGCAATCAGCACTTCAAGCCGGTCAAACGCTGATGACAAAAGCGCTGACGGATAGTTTGACAGGCTGACGGTTATCCACAGCAGGAGCGCGAAAATCACCGCCATTGCGAAGAATGACGACACCTTACCGAGCATTATTCTGTCGAGCAGGCTTTGCTTTTGCGCTTTTCTCACACTTGTTACTGCGGCGGAAATCGCCTTTGCCTTTTCATACGCCGCCTCGCCCTCGTCAACAGTAATCGGCGCAGGCTGTACGGCGCCAGTCGTGATAAGGTGTATCTGCTCAAGCAGGTTGTTGAGCCCTCTGCCCGACCTCGCGGTTGACTTGACAACGGGCACGCCGAGAAGTACAGACAGTTTGTCGCCGTCGACGAATATGCCCTTTTTCTTTGCTTCATCGCAGAGATTGAGCAGCACAACCGCCTTGTCCGTAAGGTGTAACAACTGAAAAACAAGCGGCAGCGAGCGCTCAAGCAGAGTGCTGTCCACCACGCAGACAAGGCAGTCCGGCGTGTGATTAACGAGGTATTCGTCTGCCACCTTCTCCTCCTCAGACGCGGCGTGCAGCGAATATGTACCCGGCAGATCAACCACCGAGTAATCGTTGAACTTATAGTAAAAATGAGATGCTTTTGTGTCTACTGTTTTGCCTATCCAATTACCCGTGTGGCGATGCATACCGGTAAGCTCGTTGAACACAGTGCTTTTGCCTACGTTGGGGCTGCCTGCAAGTGCAACTGTGCGGCTGCTCATAGAATCACCACGCGCTTTGCGTCTGCCTTACGCAGTGCAACGCTGCTGCCCTTAACGCCGTAAAGTATGGGCGAATTAAACGCACTGCGGCAGACGCAGCGCACCGTTTCGCCGTCGGTAAAGCCCATTTCAGCGAGCCGCCGCGAGAATGCGGCATCGGCATTTATTGACGATATAACACCGCTTTGACCGTCCTTAAGTTCAGACAAAAACATAAAACCACCTCACGCCATTGTATGCGTTTGGTGGCAGTTTGTTAATTGAGAATTGAAAATGGAGAATGTAGAATTTCGGGTGATTCCCCTGTGAGGGGAAATGTCCGCTTGCGGACAAAAGGGT
>CAYZPT010000083.1:0-8812 GCA_964480285.1 uncultured Bacteroides sp. | reverse complement strand
AAAGATAAAAAGGTTATTTATGTTAATTACGACTTGCCAAAGAGCTTTGTCGTCACCGACGACGCTGTGTACGTAAGTCCCGTTAACACAAGTACTTTATATAAACGTAGTAAATAAAACTATCAATTATAGAGGTATTTTATGAGCGAAGAAATCAAGACAACAAATTTAGAAGAAGAGGATATCGATACTATCGTTGACGAAGAGTATTCGGGTAACAGTATTCAGGTGCTTGAAGGACTTGAAGCTGTACGTAAACGTCCCGGTATGTATATCGGTTCCACCGGACCGAGAGGTCTGCACCACCTTGTTTACGAGATTGTTGACAACTCTATTGACGAGGCACTTGCAGGAATCTGTACGCATATTGAGACGGAAATTCTGCCCGATAACATCATCACCGTTCGCGATAACGGACGTGGTATTCCGACAGAGGTTAACGACAAAACAGGTCTGCCTGCAGTTACTGTTGTACTGACAGTGCTTCACGCAGGCGGTAAGTTCGGCGGTTCGGGCTACAAGGTTTCGGGCGGTCTGCACGGCGTTGGTTCATCTGTTGTTAACGCGCTTGCCGAGTGGCTTGAGGTTGAGGTTACGCGTAACGGTCACATTTATGCTCAGCGTTTTGAGCGCGGTATTCCCGTTGACGATTTACATATTATCGGCGATGCTGATGAGGATGCACACGGCACATTTATCCGCTTTAAAGCCGATCCTGAAATCTTTACGGAAACCACAAAATACACCTTTGATATACTTCAAAGGCGTCTCCGCGAGCAGGCTTTCCTTAACGCAGGTCTTTCAATCAGCCTTACCGATAAGCGTGAAAAGTTTGATCGCAGCCCTGACGATGAATATGATGAGGAAGAGCACACAGCTGTTTACTGCTACGAGGGCGGTATCCGTGAATTTGTTGAATTTATCAATACAAGCCGCGGTCTGAACCCGATTCAGGAGGAGGTTATTCACCTTTCCACTACTAAGGGCGACAGAAGCGCGGAGGTTGCACTTGCTTATACCGACGGTTATGCAGAAAACCTGCTTTCATTTGCAAACAACATCAACACAATTGACGGCGGTACTCACGAAACCGGCTTTAAAACCGCGCTCACAAGAGTATTTAACGACTACGGCAAGAAATTCGGAATACTCAAGGACGGCGACAAAAAGTTCAGTGGTGAGGACGTGCGTGAAGGTATCACAGCCGTTATCTCCGTAAAGCTCACAGAGGCACAGTTTGAAGGACAGACAAAGGGTAAGCTCGGTAATACCGACATCACCGGTCTTGTTTCGTCACTGATATATGATAAATTGATGACTTACTTTGAGGAGCATCCGCAGGTTGCGAAAACTCTCCTCAATAAGTCACTTGAAGCGTCGAGAGCAAGAGAAGCGGCACGTAAAGCGCGTGAAAATGCACGCCGTAAGTCCCCGCTTGAGAGCAACTCACTGCCCGGCAAACTTGCAGACTGCACGAGCAACGATCCTACAAAGTGCGAAATCTACATCGTAGAGGGTGACTCGGCAGGCGGCTCCGCAAAAGAGGGACGTGACCGCGAGCACATGGCAATTCTCCCGCTGTGGGGTAAGATGCTCAATGTAGAAAAAGCGCGTGTGGACAAGGTTTACAGCAATGAAAAGCTGCTTCCCGTTGTTATGGCGCTCGGCACCGGACTCGGCGACGATTTTGACATAAATAAGTTAAGATATCACAAGATTATTATTATGGCGGATGCCGATGTCGACGGCGCACATATCAGAACGCTGCTGCTCACATTCTTTTTCCGCTATATGCCGCAGATTATTGAGGAGGGCTACGTTTACCTTGCACAGCCGCCGCTCTTCAAAATCAGCAAGGGCAAAAAGAGCCGCTACGCTTTCTCGGACGAGGAGCGCGACGAGCTTATTGAAGAATTTGAAGGTAACTGCGATATCCAGCGTTACAAAGGTCTTGGTGAGATGGATCCCGAACAGCTTTGGGAAACCACTATGGACCCCGAATACAGAACTATGCTGCGCGTTACAATCGACGACGCACAGAGAGCAAGCGAAAACTTCTCAATCCTTATGGGCGACAACGTAGAGCCCAGACGTGAATTTATTGAGAAGAATGCTAAGTTTGTACAGAACTTAGACGTATAATCAGGAAAGGAGTGCTAAATTATGAATGAAGAGATTCGTTACGATAATCAAAAAATCGTAGATGTTGAAATCAGCACAGAAATTCGTAGAGCGTTCCTTGACTACTCAATGAGCGTTATTGTGTCGCGTGCGCTGCCTGATGTTCGCGACGGTTTAAAGCCCGTACACAGACGTATTCTGTATGCAATGTACAAAAACAGCCTTTACCCGACCAGCCCTTACAGAAAGTGCGCCACCACTGTCGGTGACGTGCTCGGTCACTACCACCCGCACGGTGACGCTTCTGTTTACGACGCTATGGTAAGGCTTGCGCAGACGTTCTCAATGCGCCACATTCTTGTTGACGGTCACGGCAATTTCGGTTCCATTGACGGCGACCCTCCGGCTGCTTACCGTTACACAGAGAGCAGGCTGAGCAAAACTGCGCTCAAAATGCTTGACGATATTAAAAAGGAAACTGTCGACTGGGCTCCGAACTTTGACGATACGGAGAACGAGCCGACTGTTCTGCCCGCGCGTTTCCCGAACCTGCTTGTTAACGGCTCGTCGGGTATTGCCGTTGGTATGGCAACCAACATCCCGCCGCACAATATGCGCGAGGTTGTTGAGGGTATGTGCTGCCTTATTGATAATCCAGAAGCTGAGCTTGAGGATATTATGGAGCATATCAAGGGCCCCGACTTCCCGACTGCAGGCATTATTATGGGCGCAAAGGGTATCCGCGAGGCATATGCAACAGGTCGCGGCAAGATTTATGTTCGCGCGCGTGCTGAGATTGTGGAAACCAAGGGCGACCGCTTTAAGATTGTTGTAACTGAAATCCCGTACGGCGTCAACAAGGCTCGTCTTATCACACGAATTGCCGACCTTGTTAAGGAAAAGCGCCTTGAGGGTGTTGCTGATATTCAGGATTATTCCGACCGCCGCGGTATGCACATTGAAGTTACCGTTAAGCGTGATGCTAACGCGCAGGTTGTACTTAACAATCTGTACAAGCTCACAGATATGCAGGTTACTTTCGGCGCAATTCTGCTTGCGCTTGACGACGGCGTGCCGAAGGTTATGAACCTCAAGCAGATTCTTGAAAAGTATATAGCCTTCCAGAAGGATATTATCAAGAGAAGAACCGAATTTGACCTCAGGAAAGCGCAGGAGCGCGCTCATATCTTGGAAGGTCTTGCAAAGGCTATCGACATTGTTGACGACGTTATCGCAACAATCCGTGCCTGCAAGGGCGGACAGGCTGAGGCTAAACAGGCTATTATGGATAAGTTCGGCTTTGACGACCCGCAGGCAAGCGCAATTGTAGCTTACCGCCTCGGTCAGTTAGCGGGACTTGAGATTGAAAAGATACTCAACGAACTCGATGATTTACATGCCCGCATTAAGGATTACCTCGACATTCTCGCTCACGAAGCGCGAATTGCCGATATTATCAAGGAAGAATCACGCGAGATTGCTGAGAAGTTCGGCGACGAGCGCAGAACAGAGATTTCCGCATTCACAGGTGACGTTGACGACGAGGATTTAATCCCTGTTGAGGACTGCATACTCACGCTCACCGAGCGCGGCTATATGAAGCGCCAGACGGTTGATACTTACCGTGCGCAGAACCGCGGCGGCAAGGGCATTATGGGTATGTCGCGCCGTGAAGAGGACTATGCAAAGACAATGTTTGCCTGCTCGACTCACGACTTTGTGCTGATTTTCACCAACAAGGGTAAAGTATTCAAGATGAAGGGATACCAGATCCCGGAGGCTTCACGCACCAGCAAGGGAATGAACGTTGTAAACTTGCTGCCGCTTGAGCAGGAGGAAACCGTTACCGCTATGGTTAAGATTCCTGAAGAGGAGGAGCGCGCATATCTCTGTATGGTAACGCGTAACGGTATCATCAAGAGAACTGCAATTAATCAGTACGACCATATCCGTAAGACGGGTATTATTGCAATTAATCTTGATGAAGGCGACGAGCTCTGCTGGGTTGATGTAACCGATGGCGAGCGTCAGCTGATTGTTGCAACTCACGACGGTATGGCTATCTGCTTTAACGAGAGTGATGCAAGACTCATCGGCAGAACTGCCCGCGGCGTTAAGGCTATTCAGCTTAAAGACGGAGACTACGTTGTAGGTTTTGCAGTGGCAGCAGGCGATAAACAGCTGCTCACAGTCAGCGAAACCGGCTACGGACGTAAGAGCGAATTTTCCGACTACCGCGTTCAGTCAAGAGCAGGTAAAGGTCTTATAAACTACCGCACATCGCAGTTCGGCAAGGTTGCTATGATCGCTCCTGTTGATGATGAAAACGACGTAATTATGATTACAACAGACGGTATTGTTATACGCACACATGCTGACCAGATCAGCGAAGTTAAGCGTCCCGGTAAGGGCGTAAAGGTTATGCGCGTAAACGACGGTGAACGTCTGGCTACTCTGTCAATTGTTGACAGATACGAGGAAGAGGAAGAGTTTGACTCCGAAGCAGAGCAGGCTGATGAAACTGCTCAGGAAACTGTACAAACAACTGAAAATGATGAAAACGAAGAGTAATATTTACAGTTTATTCAATTAGTATTAAAACAGTTTCAATTATTAAAGTGTATTAATATACGCAGGATGAATAAGAGGAGAAATCATATTGGATAAGGATTACAATATTGATGATATTCTCTCTGAATTAAAAGAACACAGAGAAGAAGATAAACCCCTTCCGCCGCCAGAACCGTCAATAAGCGGCGTAACGCCTGAGACTGAACCTGAAAAAGAGGAAGCTCAGGAACAAGTTAATAATGATACAGACAGTGAGCAGGAGCCTGATGCAAATCAGAAACCGGAGCCTGTTGTTACCGATCCGTCAGATCCCGAATATCTGCCCGAGCCTGTGCGCAACGAAAGGCAGATTAAAGAGGAAACCGGCTCAATCAACATCGTTGAAGCTTCTGAAAATGATGAGGGAAACATAGCCCTCCCCGATGAACCGGAAGAAGATGAGGAAGACGAACAGCCGTATGTTTCCAAAGGCAGCAAAGCGAGGAAGATTGCAATCACCGTGCTTTCAATCCTTCTTGTGCTGATTATCGGAGCCGGATTGACAACATATCTCATTGCAAACAATATGCTCAACAATCTTATCAAAAATAACCTTAATCCTGTTGCCACTGCAGATCAGCCGTGGACAGGTATGGATAAGCTTGAGGAAAAGTTTGACCCGATTAACGAGACAGAGGCAACTGAGCTCGCATCGCTCCAGGATATGATAAAAGAGTGGTACTATAACGGTACACCTTGCAGATCCACACATGTTCTTAACGTGCTGTTTATCGGTGAAGATACACGCGGAAAAAAGATTCTTGAGGGAGGCACGCGTGCTGACTCGGCAATAATCGTAAGCGTTAACATCGATACAAAGCAGATAACGCTGACTTCTGTTCTTCGTGACGCATGGGCGTATTACGAAACAGAAGAAGGCAACGAGGACAGCGGTACCTTTAACAAGATTAACAGCGCAATGTCTACAGGTGACATTAACGCGTACATAAATTGCCTTGAAAAACTGTATAAAATTGAAATTGACAATTATGTAATAGTTAACTTTGATTCGTTTGAAGGCATTGTAAATGTGCTCGGCGGTGTTGAAATTGAACTCACTTCTGCCGAAATTGATGAGATTAACAATAACCCCAAACGTTACGACAACGTTTCAATTAAAAAGACGTTTGACGGCGACAAGGGTAAGGTTAAGCTTAATGGTAAACAGGCGCTTGCGTATTGCCGAATCCGTAAACTTGACTCGGACAATAAGCGTGCCGACAGGCAAAAGAGCTGCCTGATTGAGATTTTTAACCAGTCAAAAGAAGCTTCAACAATCAAGCTGCTTAAAATTGTAAATCAACTTATTCCGTACGTTAAAACAAGCTTCGGCAAAAGCGATATTGTAAAAATTGCAAAGTATGCGATGACTCAGGGCTGGCTGCATTTTGATATATATATGCAAAACCTGCCTGAGAATAATCTTAAAGGCGGCACGTACTATAAACAGTGGATATGGCGTCCCGACTATCCTGCCGATGCATATATGCTGCAGACGATAATTTACGGCAAGTCAAACATCACGCTTGCTCATGTACGTCCCGACACGGCAAACTGTCCGGATGAAGGATTCCGCAGCGAAGGCGATATCGCAATGTATAACGTTATTTATAATAATAATTACGGCGAAACTACTAAAATTGAAACAACAACAAAAGAAGAGGACTCGGAATGAGTCCTCTTTTTTCAGTATGCAGTTTCCAGAGCCCGGTTTCCAGATTAGGCTACAAATTAGGCGTGGACGAAGTCCACCTTACAGGCTGAATACTGAAAACCAGATACTGAAGAAATCCGGGAGGATGTTAATTCTCCCTGATTTCTTCCAGCGTTTGCGGTGCGGTATCAATCACTTCCATTTTTCTTCCACGCATCCAGAGCGATGGAGTAATGCGGCACTTAAAGCCGTAACCTGCATCCATCTGCCAGTGTGCCATTGGCGCTTCGGGAATACCGTAGCTTGCAAGTATTGTCATCAGTACGCCCGCGTGGGATACAATGGCGATATTCTGATTTCCGGTTTTAATACAGCCGTCAATTACTTTTTCAAATGCGGTGCAGATGCGATGTACAAACTCGGCGTTGCTCTCGCCGTGAGGAGGTCGCGCCGTGATATCTCCGCCAAGCCACTGCCTGAAGTCATCATTGTCCTTTAAATCTTCGGCGGTCAGTCCTTCAAATTCGCCGAAATTGTATTCAATAAACTGATCTATTACAATTTTGTTATTTTTAGGGAACATAATTTCCGCACTTGAAACAGCACGTTTTAAGGGCGACGTAAACACCGCATCAACCTCGGGATAGTGATGCTTTGCTTTGATATTTTTCAGGTCAGATATACTATCAGTAGTTAGTGGCAAATCTGTATGCCCAATATACTGTGCGTTGATATTTCCCTTTGTCAATCCGTGACGGAACAGGTAAAGTGTATACGATTTCACAGATGTCATCCTCCGAAAAACTGCGCTATAAGCGGAATTATTACAAAAAATTACAAAAGCAAATTGCTTATTTACAAGGTGTATAATTGGTTATATAATGATAAAGGCATTACAGTTAGTATAAAATTTCGAATATAGAGAGTTAAAAATGGCGAAAGAAAAGTTATCAAAGTTTTCCGAAGTGCTGTCCCAGCTCCGCAAAGAAAGAGGAATCAGTCAGAAGAAAGCGGCAACGGATCTGGGTATTTCACAGGCACTTCTTTCTCATTACGAAAAAGGAATAAGAGAGTGCGGACTTGATTTTGTTATCAAGTGCAGTAATTATTATAACGTTACCACCGATTATCTGCTCGGAGTAAGCGATAACAGGAACGGTGTAACGGCAGACTATTTTGACAGTGAGGGCGACGGTGAAACCCTTGCTCTTTTAACGCGTGCGACCAAACATCTGCTTGATACGGCAGTTGCTGCATCATCGGGCACTAACGCAAGGCGTTTTGTATATGATTACTATATGCTTGCACTCTACCGCGGCGCGCTTACGCTTGCAAAAGCAGGCGCAATACCGAAAGAACTGTTCCGCATTGATTACAATGTGGCGCGCGAGCTTGCCGCTGCAGCAATCGCTGTTGAAGACGCCAAGTTTGCACTTATTGAGGACAGATCACGCACCGGTAACGACGGTATTGATTACACCGCCGTCAGCAGTCTGATAGAAGAGGCTGAGAGTTTCATCCTCGAAAACTATATAATTGAATAACAGTTATTCAAAGCAGTCGCAATGCGGCTGCTTTTTCAATTGAGAATTGAGAAATTATGGTGGACTTCATCTACACCTATAATATAATAGCCGTGCGCAGCACCTTTAATTCTCCGTTCTCAATTTTCCATTCTTTTAAGTGCTTCTAATATTATGTCGCCCGAGATTTCTGCTGCTATGTGCTTAAAGGTCGGGTAATCAATCTGTGCTTTTTCGTCACCGCCGTCGCTGACAGAGCGCAGCACAGCAAACGGTATTTTGTTTACATAGCACACCTGACCGATAGCGCCGCCTTCCATTTCACCGCAGATTGCCCCGAAGTCGGTGTGAATTTCATCTTTAAGCTGCTGTGAAGCGATAAAGGTGTCGCCGCTTGCAATGCAGCCGATATGTGCATTTCTGCCGCAGGCCTCAACAGCCTTAATAAGCGTGTCTGAAAGGGCTTTGTCAGTCGGAATTTTGATAACATCGTCAAAAATCAGACCCTTTACGCCGTCGATTGCCGATGTGTCAAAGTCATACTGACACACCTCGTTTGCAACGACAAGATTTTTGATTACCACGCTGTTGTCAAGCGAGCAGGCAATGCCGACATTTATTACGTAATCAATATCAAATTTATCAATCATAAGCTGTGTGCACAGTGCCGCATTGACCTTGCCGGGTGAGCATTGCGCCACGCATACGTCAACACCCTCAATCGTGCCGCAAACGAATTCAATGCCCGCAAAAACGGAAACTGATTTATTTTCAACATTGTTTTTTAACGCGGCAACCTCCACGTCCATAGCACCGATGATACCTAACATATAATCTCCTTGCAATAATTCATAATTATAAATTGTAGTTTGCCAAAGCACCCTACGCAACATATAGAGTATTA
>CAYZPT010000082.1:0-8839 GCA_964480285.1 uncultured Bacteroides sp. | reverse complement strand
CATCGCCGCTTATACATATAACCTCGCTGTCAGATGCTCTTGCTGCGCCGATTGCGGCAGGCAAATCATAACCCATAGAAGCGATTGCGCTGTTAATCAGGAATCTTGAATTATTTTTAATATGATATGCGTGCGAACCGACAACGCAAGCCGAGCCATTGCCGACAACTGTTAATGCGTTATCGGGCAGTGCAGCGGAAAGCTTGCCGATAAAAGCGTAAACATTGGTCTTATCGGTATCATCAAAATGCTTTTTCTGTACAACAGGATACTTGCTTTTCCAGCCTTGGCAAGTAGTTACCCATTCGCTGTAATCAGATAACGGTGTGTGAATTAACTTATTAAGCTTGTTGATAACGGACCTGACGTCAGCGCATACAGGCAAGTCGACGTGAAGCGTAGGCTTTTTAAGTTCTTGACCGTCAATATCAACTGCGGCAACGTACGCCTCGCGCGCCCAAGTTTTGTAGTTATAGCCAACCTGACGGATAGAAAGCCTTGAGCCGAGCGACAGCACAAAGTCGGCGTTCTGAACGGCAAAATTGCCTGCTCTGTCGCCCATAATACCGCCTCTACCGGCATACAGCGCATTGTTATCTGCAATTAAATCAATACTGTTCCATGTTGTAGTAACAGGAACGCCGAGTTTATTTACAAGTTTAATAAAATCGCTGTGTGCGCCTGACGTGCGTATTGCAGAGCCTGCAATAATTACAGGTCGCTTTGCGGTTTTCAGTTTGTTTATTAAAGCATCAATATCGCTGTCTTTTGCTGTATAGTCTGCTGTTTCAGGTGTGTAATCTTCCAAATCATCTGTATCAATATACGCACCCTGCACGTTTAGAGGAATATCCAGCCATGACGGACCGGATCTGCCCTCTTTTGCAAAGTAAATCGCTTTTTGAAGATGATATCTTATTTTGAGCGGGTCGGTCACCATTTCGCAATACTTTGTCATACACGAAACGGCTTTGCAGATATCAAACTCCTGGTCGCCCATAGCGCGTATATCAAGCCCTGTGCTGCGGGCAGTTGTGTCATATCTGACCTGACCGCTGATAACGAGCACAGGTATTGAATCAAGCCACGCGCCGACAACGCCGGTGATTGCATTTGTGCCGCCCGGACCCGTAGTTACACAGCACAGTGCCATTTTGTTATGAACACGGAAATAAGCCTCTGCCGCTATTGCAGAAGCCTGTTCGTGATGATTGTAAATACATCTTATGCCGTCAAAATTGCCGAAGGAATCATTAAGGTGCATAGCACCGCCGCCGACAACGGTAAAACAATCTTTTATTCCGTTTTCATAAAGAAACTGTGCGATGTAGTCTGATACCTTAATTCTCATTAATCAAGCGCCTCAATAATTGTTTTAGCCATATAGTCGAGCTTGGCGTCTGTCATTCCGGGATAAACGCCGATCCAGAAGGAGTTAGCCATTACTCTGTCAGTAACCGCAAGGTCACCGATAACACGGTATTTGTCAGTACCGCGAATATCGTCAAATACAGGCTGACGAACAATATTGCCCGAAAACAGCATTCTCGTCTGCACGCCGTGAGATTCGCAATACTGCACGACCTTATTCTTTGACACGCCGTCCTTACAGGTTACGATGAATCCGAACCACGACGGATCACAGTTTTCCTGCGCTTTTGGCAGAATCAGTTTATCTTCTACACATTTAAGTGCGTTATAAAGCCTGTCAAAATTATATCTGCGTCTTGACGCAAAGGACGGGAATTTTTCAAGTTGAGCACAGCCGATAGCTGCCTGCATCTCTGTTGCTTTTAAATTGAAACCAAAATGACTGTATACATATTTATGGTCATAACCTTGCGGCAGTTCGCCGTACTGACCGTCAAAACGGTGTCCGCAAAGGTTGTCCACACCTGACGGACAGGCGCAATCCCTGCCCCAGTCACGCATTGAGCGTGCAATTTTATGAAGCAGCGGGTTGTTGGTATATACAGCTCCGCCCTCGCCCATTGTCATATGGTGCGGAGGATAAAAGCTCGATGTGCCTATGTCACCAAATGTGCCCGTAAGCCCCGTTTTACCGTCGAGTGTGTACTCGCTGCCAAGCGCGTCGCAATTGTCCTCAATAAGCCATAGATTGTGGCTGTCGCAGAAAGCCTTAACCGCTTTGATGTCAAACGGATTGCCGAGAGTGTGAGCAAGCATAACAGCCTTTGTTTTAGGCGAATATGCAGCCTCAAGTTGATCGGGGTCAATATTATATTCGGGTACGGTTATATCAACAAAAACAGGCACAGCACCGTACTGAATAATCGGCGCAACCGTAGTCGGGAAGCCTGCCGCAACGGTGATAACCTCATCTCCGCGGTTAATTCTGCGATCTTCAAGAAGCGGCGAAGTCAGCATCGCAAATGCAAGCAGATTTGCCGAGGAGCCCGAATTAACGAGCGACACATATTTTACTCCGAGATACTTTGCAAACTTATGCTCAAACTCCGCGCAATATCTGCCCGAGGTGAGCCAGAAATCCAGCGCACTGTCAACAAGGTTAACGAGTTCCTTTTCATCGTAAACTCTTGACGCATACGGTATACGGTCACCCTCGTTGTAAGGCTTCTCGATCATATATGTATTGTAATAGTCGCGGATTTGTTCAAAAATCTTTTCGCGTGCCTCATTCTGAGATTTTTCTTTTGGCATATCAGTCAATTCTTTCTAAAAATTCTTTGATTTGTGATTCGCATACAGCGTCAACGTCGCCGCCTGCGGAGTATACCTTGGTCCATTCAACAACTTTCAGTAGCGCCGTATCAATATTCCAGACAGGCTGCCATGCGAATGTTGATTTGAGCTTTGAAGTGTCAAGACGGAGATATCCCGCCTCGTGAACTGCATTCTTTTCGCTTACATTTTTCCAACTTGCACCGTCACCGTAGTGATTACAGAATATATCGCAAAGCTCGCCTGTTGTAATGCAATCCGAATCATCGGGACCGACATTGTAGTAACCTGAAAAATCGCTGTTATTGTACTGCTTCATTGCAATTAACAGGTAAACATACAGCGGCTCAAGAACGTGCTGGAACGGTCTTGTGGATAACGGATTACGAACTATTATCTCCTCACCGTTCATCACCGCACGCACACTGTCCGGCACAATTCGGTCATTAGCAAAATCTCCGCCGCCGATAACATTGCCCGCTCTCGCAGTTGAAACTGCAACGCCCTGCGCATTAAGAAACGATTTTTGATATGAGTGTGTAACAAGCTCCGAACACGATTTGCTGTTTGAATACGGATCGTAACCATCGAGCTTCATATCCTCTGTAAAGGCTATATTCAAATCCTCGTTTTCGTACACCTTATCGGTGGTTACGTTGAGGAAAGATTTAACACTGTCGCACTGCCTTATGCATTCGCAGATGTTGACGGTACCCATCACGTTGACGTCGTAGGTATAACGAGGCATTTTGTAGCTGTCTCGTACAATCGGTTGCGCCGCAAGGTGCAGCACGATTTCAGGTTTGAAATCTTCAAACACGGCTTTGAGCTTATCATAATCTCGCACATCGCCGATTACGGAGTTAATCGGCAGCTTCAGCATATCAAAAAGGTTAGGATCGGTCGGAGGCTCAAGCGCATAACCGGTAACGTCAGCGCCGAGCATCGTGAGCATTTTGCACAGCCACGCGCCCTTAAAACCCGTGTGCCCTGTAACCAATACTCTTTTACCGTTATAAAATGATAAATCCATTTAGTCCTCCCACGTTTTCCACGGAGCGTTGCCGGTTTCCCACAGCTTTTCAAGCACGTCCATCTCGCGCTTGGTGTCCATACACTGCCAGAAGCCCTTGTAAATATAACTCATCAGTTCGCCGTCCTCGGCAAGCTTCTCCATCGGTTCACGTTCAAAGATAGTTGAGTCGCCGTCTATATAATCAAATATTTCGGGATTCAGAACCATATACCCTGCATTGATAGGTGCACTATCAGAAATGTTCTTCTCACGGAATGATTTAACCGCGTTGTCACCGCCGATATTCAGCACACCCTTGCTCTGCTCAAGCATTGTCGCGGTGAGAGTTGCAATTTTGCCATGTGAATTATGAAACTTAACAAGTTCGATAATATTTACATCGCATACAGCGTCGCCATAGGTCATAAGAAACGGCTCGCCTTCAACAAAAGGCTTAATCCGTTTAATACGGCCGCCTGTCATTGTATGCATACCTGTATCAACTACTGTTACACGCCAAGGTTCGCAGTGCTGATTGTGAATGATCATATCATTCTTGCCGCTTGTAAAATCGAAAGTTATATCGCTGTTATGCAGGAAGTAATTTGCAAACCATTCTTTGATAATATGCTGCTTGTATCCTGCACAGATGATAAATTCATTGTATCCGTAATGAGAATACTCTTTCATAATATGCCACAGTATCGGTTTGCCTCCGATTTCAATCATAGGCTTAGGTTTATATTCACTTTCCTCGCTGATTCTTGTGCCGAATCCTCCCGCAAGAATTACAACTTTCATCACTTATCACCTCAAATGAGTATAATAACCCACATTAAAATTAAAATTATATATTATATTTAATCACAAAATGTACACGCTGTCAATAAACGATATACTGCAAAATATATTTGTTGTTAAAGATTTTGTTATAAATCTTGTGCACATTCAACAAATTTAAAAATCACTAAATCACAATATTTACACATTGTATAGATAATTTGCACAAAATATTGACTTTATTTTATTTTTGCTTATCATATATGTTGTAGCGTGGCTACATTAATACGCAAATAATCAAAAAATATAATTTTTGACGAAAGGACTGTTATTATGGCAACAAAGAAAACAGATGCAGCTAAAGAAACTGCAAAGAAGACATCGAAGGCTGTAAAGGAAACTGCTAAGAAAGCAGAAAAGACTGTAAAAGACACTGCTAAGAAGGCTGAAGCTACAGCTAAGAAGGCAGAGAAGACTGTTAAGGAAACTGCTAAAAAGGCTGAAGCTACTGCTAAGAAAGCAGAGAAGACTGTTAAGGAAACTGCAAAGAAGGCTGAAGGTACAGCAAAGAAGGCAGAAAAGGCTGCAAAGGAAACTACAAAGAAGGCTCAGGATACAGCAAAGAAAGCAGAAAAGGCTGCAAAGTCCACTGCAAAGAAGGCTGAGAAGGCTACAAAGAAGACTGCACATAAGCTTGCTACAAAGGAAATCTACTTTGAGTTTGCTGACAAGCAGATCGAAGTTGGCGACATCAACGAGAAAGTTGAGGCTGCTTGGGTTGCAGGCGGTCACAAGGCTTCTTCAATCAAATCAATCAGACTTTATGTTAAGGCTGAGGACAGCGCTGTTTACTATGTAATCAACGAGAAAGAAAGCGGCAAGATTGAACTCTAATTAGATCAAATTAAAAGAAACGGAACCGTTTACGCAGGTAAACGGTTCTTTTTTTACAAAATAACTTGATTAGTTTTTGAATATGTATTATAATAGAATTGCAAAATTTTGTTTTGGAGGTATTATTTATGGCACCTAAAAAAAGCTTACCTGAAGTTTATCAGCTTTTCTTTGCAAATCTGTTTAACTTCAAGGGCAGAACAAGACGTTCCGATTACTGGCCGGTAGTTATCCTTAACTCTGTTGCAGTCAGCGTAGTTTCGGGTATCATCTCCGGTATTGCATCAGGCATCGCATCGTCATCAGGCAGCACTGCAGTAGCATCAATCGGCAGTGCAATCACTTCGATTATTTCACTCGCAGTTTCAGTATTGGAGCTCGGACTTGTAGTTCGCAGACTTCACGACACAGGCAAAGAGTGGACTTATATGCTGCTTGCACTCATTCCTTTCGTTGGTTGGATCATCGTGTTAATCCCGCTTCTTAAGGACAGTGACCCAGGTGACAACCAGTTCGGTCCTAATCCAAAAGGTTTTTATGCAGATCCGAACGGTTACAATCAGGGCTTTGCTCCTCAGCAGCAGTTTAACGCACAGCAGGCATATGCACCTCAGCCACAAGATCCATATGCTCCTCAGGCACCTGCATATAACGCTGCACCTCAGCCGCAGGAACAGTACATACCGCAACCGCAGGCTCCCGTTGAGCCGCAGCCGGTTTACACACCGCAACCGCAGGCTCCGTTTGAACCACAGCCGGTAGCACCTGTTGAGCAGCAGGCACCTGTTACTCCTCAGTTTGATGCACAACCGGTAGCACCTGTTGAGCAGCAGGCACCTGTTACTCCTCAGTTTGACGCACAACCGGCAGCACCTGTTGAGCCACAGGCACCTGTTATGCCGCCAATCGAGCCGCAGGCTCCCGTTGACGCAGCACCGCAGGCACCGATTACTGAAGAATAATATACTAATTATAACTACTAAAACAAACAGACCGAAAGTAAACTTTCGGTCTGTTTTAATGTTGTTTAAGTATATTAAATATTTCGTCAAGCGAAGTTATCTCAAAATCAATTCTGATGTCGCCATCTGTATCATCGCCGTTTGGGTTGTAGCGGCAGGTCAATATTCCCGCGTCGGCGCCGCCTTTCATATCGCTTGTAAGCGAGTCTCCGACAATCATAATATCTTTTTTATTACAGTCGGGCACAGCGGCAAAAACCGCGTTAAAAAACCGACTGTCAGGCTTTTCAAAGCCAACCTCGTCGGAGATAAACACGCCGTCAAAGAGTTTGTCAAATCCGGATTTTTCAAGTTTGCGTTTCTGCACCGAAAGCGTGCCGTTTGTCACAAGATACTGTTTGTAGTCAGCCGCCAGCGCTTTTACAATGCTGTACGAATCGCCTATGAACTCAATCGTATCGGGCAGTGCATTTTCGTAATAACGCCAGAAGTCAACCGGCGAAACTGAGGTAATCCCCTCTTTTTCAAAAAACTCTACAAAGCGCAGAACCTTTACCTGATCCTTTGTTATTTCACCGCGCTCAAGCATCTTCCAATGTTTGAGATTAATAGCGGAATATAGGGCGACCGTTTCATCTGTACATTCACCGAGATTAAAATGCTTAAATGCCGATTTGAGCGCGTTACTCTCACTCGCTTTAAAATTAAGCAGCGTACCGTCTAAATCCCATAATATAACTTTAATCATAATTATTATTCTCTTTCGGATTGATATGCTCAAAAAAGTCGTTCTTCTTTTCGTCCTTTCCGACTATTGTGAAAGCCAAACCGTACTGATTACTTGGGTACTTTGTTACCTTTGTGGCGTTCATTTGCCAGTTTTTATGTTGCGAATAATATTTGTCATATCCGACACACGCCATTTGATAAGGCGTTCTACCGTCAAGCTTTGCCGAAGCATTATTATAATTCAATTTAATTTTATTCTTACCGTACATATGAAGATACAGTTTTTTTACTTTCCATGCACCGTATTTTTGATATGAGCTTTCGAACCTCGTTTCATCGCCGGCAGCTCTCACAGCTTTTTGAATAATATATGCAACTGTTTTGTGCGTCGGATGCCCGTATTCGCCATTAACGTCATGTGAGACAATAACTTCAGGCTGATATTTCCGAATTGTTTCAACAAATCTTTCAAGCACAGCGTTTTCCCCGCCGAAATCTTTAAGTGTTCCATTGATGCCATCGTGATATCCGCCCGGATAATTGAGAAATACAGGGTATGTTTTAACGCCCATAGACCACTGCGATGCAAGCGCTTCACGATGACGCATAATATCACCGCCGGATACAAAGACGGTATAGACATTTTTGCCGCGTACAGAACTGTAATACGGAATCGTTCCGCCGAAAAACAGTAGTTCATCATCACGGTGCGCAGAAACAACCATCAAATCGCACTTACCTTCCTCGGGTTCTTCCCATCGCTGGACAGATACGCCCACCTTATCCTTTTGATACACTCTGAGCGATGAAATTCCATTATTGCTTCCGGTATTATTCAGGTCAATAACTGCTTTTACTGCATTCCCACTAATATGGATGTACTTATGTAAAAAGCTGAATCCGTCACCGTCATACTCATCAAGGACATTATCCTCGTCATCATATGTTTTAATGGTATAATTGCAGTTAGGCTTATACCATTTAATTAGAACACCGTCAGCCTCTTTATCTTCAGGGAAGATAATTGTCATAGTTCCGCTGTTCCAAAACGTATCATCTGAGCTGTCAATAACATTCTCAATATCACCGACGTCTGCGGTTATATAACACTTTCCGGTTATGTGATACGGTTCCGATGCTTTGCCGAGCACAGTAAACCGCTTATTAAAACTAACACTTTCACCATGAGCATTAAATGCGGTTATTTTCAAATTCTTCTCGCCGGAACTGAGTTTTTCGAAATGTAAAAACCTTGAGTATGTTTTTATATTTAAGGAGTTTCTGTTTGATTTCTTAGTAACCGATATTTCATTCTTAAACCTGTCCAAATCCGAAACAACAAAGCAGATTTTTGTGATTCTTTGCTTTGATTTAATTGTGCCGCTGAGCATAAAGGTTGCTCTTCTTTTTAATGTTTTAGGGTAAACGAGGTTTAAAGCTTCTACCGTAAAACCTCCGCTTTTGCTTGTTTTTGTCCAAGCATATGCATCAATTTCGGAAAACGACGCAAAGCTAAAAATACTGAATGTAAGCGCTAAACATAATACAACTGAGATAACCTTTTTCATTGCCGTCGTCCTCTTTATCTGATTTGTAACAAATAACACCGCAACATAGTGCGGTGTTAATCACTTATGTATTATCACATTATGCCTGTGGAGCGTCAACAGGGCAAACACCTGCGCAAGCACCACAATCGATGCATGTATCTGCATCAATCTGATATTTTGCGTCGCCTTCTGAGATAGCGCCTACA
>CAYZPT010000081.1:0-8842 GCA_964480285.1 uncultured Bacteroides sp. | reverse complement strand
ACTTTTTATGAAGTTGGCAAGCGCGGAATTCCAATTACCGAAATTAAGGAGAAAAAAAGTAACGCTGAACTTTTCGCTGACAACTTATGTGATTATCTGGAATGTGCTACTGGGGGGGCAATTATATAATGAGTGTGAGCGCAGTTCACCCGAAATTCTCCATTTTCCATTCTCCGTTTTCAATTATTTCACCGCGAGGTTTAATATATGGAATGGACATCACTCAATGATTTAAGGGAAAAATATCTTTCGTTTTTTGAGAGCAAGGGGCATCTGCGCCTCCCGAGTTTTTCTCTTGTACCTAATAACGATAAGAGCCTGCTGCTGATTAACTCCGGTATGGCTCCGATGAAAAAGTACTTTACAGGCGAGGTAACACCACCGAGAAAGCGCGTTACCACCTGCCAGAAGTGTATCAGAACGCCTGACATTGAGCAGGTCGGCAAGACTGACCGTCACGGCACCTTTTTCGAGATGCTCGGCAACTTCTCATTCGGCGATTACTTCAAGAAGGAAGCAACCGCATGGGCGTGGGAGTTCTGTACCGAAGTTCTCGATATGCCTGTCGACAAGCTCTACGTAACTATTTACGAGAACGACGACGAAGCTTTTGAAATCTGGACAAAGCAAAACGGCGTTGACCCGTCTCACATTGTCCGCCTCGGTAAAGAGGATAACTTCTGGGAGCACGGCTCAGGTCCTTGCGGCCCCTGCAGCGAGATTTACTTTGACCGCGGCGAAAAGTACGGCTGCGGCTCTCCCGACTGCGCGCCCGGCTGTGAGTGCGACAGATTTACAGAGTTCTGGAACAACGTATTTACTCAGTTTGACAACGACGGCAATGACAACTACACCCCGCTTGAGCACCCGAACATCGATACGGGTATGGGTCTGGAGCGTCTTGCCTGCATTATGCAGGGTGTTGACAACATCTTTGAGGTTGACACTGTGCAGAATATAATGAAGCATATTTCCGAAATTTCGGGAGTTAAGTATCACGATAACGATAAAAATGACGTATCGCTTCGCGTTATCACAGACCACGTTCGTTCATCTACCTTTATGATCGGCGACGGTGTTATTCCGTCAAACGGCGGCAGGGGATATGTGCTTCGCCGTCTTATCCGCCGCGCTTGCCGTCACGGCAGACTCCTCGGCGTGAACGAGCCTTTCCTTTACAAGGTGTGCGACACTGTTATTAAAGAGAATGAAACCGCTTATCCTGAACTTAAGGACAAAGCAGAGCTTATCAAGAGAGTTATTCTTTCTGAAGAAGAGTCCTTCGGTAAGACCATTGACGCAGGTCTTGAACTCCTTGAAGAACATATGAAGAATATCAAGGACGGTGTGTTCAGCGGCGACGATGCGTTCAAGCTCAATGACACATACGGCTTCCCGCTCGATCTTACAAAGGACATTCTTGCAGAGCGCGGAATTAAGGTTGACGAAGCTCGCTTCAATATGCTCCTTGAAAATCAGAAAAAGACTGCCCGCGCTGCCCGCAAGGACGCCGGCGCTGACGCATGGAAGGGCAGCTCGGTTAAAATTGAAACGGAGCCGACGAAGTTTACAGGCTACACCGATTTCACAGCAGAGGCGACTGTTAAGGCGATTATCAACAGTGATGGTGAGCTTTGTGATATGCTTGGTGCAGGTGAGAAGGGTGCGGTTGTGCTTGACACAACGCCGTTTTACGCAACTTCGGGCGGTCAGGTTGGCGACAGCGGTATTATTACCGGCGCAGGCGTGTTCAGCGTTGACGATACAAATAAAAATGACGACGGCATTTACCTTCACAGCGGTACTGTTAAGGACGGCGTTATTTCCGTAGGCGACAAAGTAAGTGCGCAGATTGATGAATCACGCCGTCGCGCTATTATGCGCAATCATACTGCGGCTCACTTGCTACAGGCGGCTCTCCGTCAGGTGCTCGGCAATCACGTTGAGCAGGCTGGTTCACTTGTTGACAGACACGTTGTACGCTTTGACTTCACCCACTTTAACGCTCTTACACAAGAGGAAATCAACGAGGTCGAAATTATTGTAAACAACTTTATTATGAGCGCAACCCCTGTTGAAATGCTCGAAATGCCGATTGAAGAAGCCAAAAAGATGGGCGCAATGATGCTCTTTGGCGAAAAGTACGGCGACGTTGTTCGTGTAGTTAAGGCGGGCGACTTTTCAACAGAGTTCTGCGGCGGTACACACGTTGCAAACAGCGGCGAGCTCGGACTGTTTAAGATTGTGTCCGAAGCTTCGGTTGCAAGCGGCGTCCGCAGAATCACAGCACTCACAGGTATGAATCTTCTAACCTCTCTCAAGGCGATGGAACTTACTGTTAAAACCGTTTCAGGCGCTCTCAAAGCAGGCGAAAATGACCTTGTTAACAAAGTTAACTCTATTATCAGCGAAAACAGGGAACAGCTTAAGACGATTCAGAACCTCAACGCTGAAATCACAAAGCTCAAGAGTGCAGATATGTTCTCATCACCTGAAATTATTGACGGTCTTGAGATTCTTACTGCAAAGATTGACGGCGCAACTCCCGACGCACTCCGCAATATGGGCGACGACCTCAAAGCAAGCAACGACAACGCTGTGGCGATTATTGCCGGCACAAATGGCGCAAAGGCTACTATCGTTGCAATCTGCGGCAAAAACGCTATTGCAAAGGGCGTTAAGGCAGGCGACGTTGTCCGTGAGGTTGCCAAGCTCGCAGGCGGCGGTGGCGGCGGCAGACCTGATAGCGCTATGGCAGGCGCAAAGGATTTGTCAAAGCTCGACGGCGCTATCGCAGCGACAGCCGATATTGTTAAAAACATTTTAGGTTAGGAGAATAACTATGTGCGTTTTTTGTGAAATCATAAACGGTAACATTCCGTCAACCAAGGTTTACGAGGATGATATGATGGTTGCCTTTAAGGACCTCAACCCCGTAGCACCCGTGCATATTCTCGCTGTGCCGAAAGAGCATATCGAGTGTGCAAACGACATTAACGCCGATAACAGCAAGTACGTTGCTCACATTTTTGAAAAGCTCGGCGAAATTGCAAAGTCGCAGGGTATTGAGTCTTACAGAATCATCAACAACTGCGGCGCTGACGCAGGTCAGACCGTTATGCACTTACACTTCCACCTCATCGGCGGAGTTAAACTCGGGGAGGGCTTGATATGATTACAAATGATATGCAGAGAAAAGACAAAGAGTATTACGAACTTCACATCGCAGGGCTCACACGTCAGCTGCAGAAGTTTTCTGTATCAGATACTCTTGACATCGCGGCGTTCATCCTTTTCGGTGACGTTGAGCTTGTTGAGCGATGCTCCGAGGAGCTACTCAAAAAAGTTCCCGAATTCGATTACATCGTAACTCCCGAGGCAAAGTCAATCCCCCTCGCTTACGAAATGAGCAGACTCAGCGGCAAAAAGTACATCGTTGCCCGCAAGGCGGTTAAGGTTTATATGGACGACCCGGTCAAGGTTTCCGTTACCTCAATCACCACGCAGAAGGAGCAGACACTTTACCTCGGTCATGAGGACGGCGACCTTCTCACAGGCAAGCGCGTGCTTATTGTTGACGACGTTATCTCAACGGGTGAGAGCCTTAAGGCAGTGGTTGAACTTGTCAAAGCGTTTGACGGTGATATTGTTGGCTGCTGTGCTCCTCTCGCAGAGGGTGACAGCGCGGACCGCGACGATATTATTTATCTTGAAAAACTCCCGCTTTTCTTTAAATAAACACTCAAGGAGGACAGAATTATGCATATTGTATGCCTTGATTTAGAGGGCGTTCTCGTGCCCGAAATCTGGATTGCGTTTGCCGAGGCAAGCGGCATTCCTGAGCTCAAGCGCACCACGCGCGATGAGCCCGATTACGACAAACTTATGAATTACAGACTGAATATCCTTAAAGAGCACGGTCTTGGTCTTAAGGAAATTCAGGATACTATTGAGAAGATTGAACCGATGGACGGTGCCAAGGTGTTCCTTGACGAACTTCGCAAGCTCGGTCAGGTTATTATTATCAGCGACACATTCACACAGTTTGCGGCGCCGCTGATGGCGAAGCTCGGCTATCCAACAATCTTCTGCAACGAGCTGATTGTAAGCGACAGCGGCGAGGTTACAGGCTTTAAGATGAGATGCGAAAAGTCAAAGCTCACCACAGTCAGAGCGCTTCAGTCAATCGGTTACGAAACTATCGCAAGCGGTGACAGCTTCAACGATCTCGGTATGATTCAGGCGAGCAAGGCAGGCTTCCTGTTCAGAAGCACAGAGCAGATCAAGAAGGATTATCCCGAACTTCCTGCTTTTGAAACCTACGACGATCTCCTTGCCGCAATCAAAAAAGCAATATAATTGTAAAAGCCTTGAAACACGATGTTTCAAGGCTTTATTTATCTGTATTGAGCTTTTTCTCTATAAGTTCCGATATTTCAACTTTTTCGCTTTTTCTGAGCTGACGGTATTTCATAATCAGAGCTTTTTCAGAATCTGTAAGCTCGTCAAAGTGCTCATCATCAAAGAAACCGCTTTTTGTTTTAACGTATAATATGTCTGTTTTCAGGTCGCTTTTGTAGAAAGTGTCGGGCGATACATTATAAATCTTTGCAAGACTTATAATTAAGAAATGCGGCGGGAGAGTTCGGTTTTCATAGTTGCAGTATGTCTCGCGCTTGATGTTGAGCGCGTCTGCAACCATCTGCTGAGTCAGTCCGTGTTCTTTGCGCAACAGTTTAATATTGCGCTGCAGTATGACCTTGGCTTCGTTGTCAGCGATCCTGATAAAATCTGATTTTTTACCGGGCATAACAGCCTCCTGAATAATTATTTGCAATATTAATTATATCTTATATTATTTATATTATCAAGTGCGTATTTTACAAAATACGACATTATTTGATAATGCTTTCGTATTAAATGACATTCAGTGTGAAAAATCTTGAAAATTTGACAAAAGTGTTACAAAATGTTATCATAAAAAAGATAGGGTTATACTCCGAGATCAACAGGAGAAAAAAGATGAGTAAAAAAATACTTTCTTTATTATTAACATTAATAATGGTATTTACAGTGATTTCACCGGTATCTTACGCTGTTTCAGCTGCGTCTTACGCACAGACTTTGCGTAATAAAGGCTTCCCGGAATCATATGTTACCATTCTTACTAAACTTCATAGCAAATACCCGAAATGGCAGTTTGAGCCAATAAAAACAGGACTTGACTGGAATACAGCTGTCGATGGTGAAAGAGCAAACGGTCACGGTCAGCAGTCGATTGAAAAGTTATCTTCACGCTCAAAGGCGTATTACTGCTCGTGTTCAAAGTGCTGCAGCGGCGGGTATTATCATATTGTTGAGTCTCCGGACTGGGTTGCTGCGTCTGAAAAGGCAGTTAAGTATTATATGGATCCGCGTAACTGGATGACGCCGAAATATATCTTTCAGTTCGAGTCGATAAAATACGATTCTTCAGTTAAGCAAAAGGGTGTTGAGAGCATTCTCAAGACCTCGTTTATGTATAACAAGTACATAACTTACAAGAATTACAACGGCAAAACCGTTACATATAAGAATAAGAGCGGCAATAAGGTTAAGTATTCGCAGGCGTTTATGGAAGCAGGCAAAAGCGCAAATCTTAACCCATATTTCCTTGCGTCAAAAGTAAAGCTTGAAATCGGCACTAATGACGCTTCGCGTGCCGGCGGTTCAAGCGGTACTAAAGAGCCGTTTCTCGGAATATTCAACTACTACAGCATTGGTGCAAGCTCAAACGCGTCAATGGGTCTTGAATGGGCAAACGGTTACATGCGCACTTTAAGGTCAACAAAACTGTATTCAAAGTATGATTCTAAAAATAAAAAAGGCGCCGGCACCGTTACAAATTTCGGCGCCAAGCAGTATCTTGCGTACCGCGGTTCGGCAGGCAGTTACTACAAGGTCAGACTTTATTATACCAACGGTTACAGCTATTCAGGCGGTAAGATTGGCTACGTTAAGAAGAGCGATGTAAGGACAACGTATCTTACTTATAGCAGACCTTGGACAACGCCTTATAAAACGATTACCGGCGGCGCAGCGTATATTCGCGATCTCTGGGGCAAATATCAGTATAACGATTATTTGCAGAAATTTAATGTTAACCCTGAGAGCGGTTATCTTCATGCATATGAGTATTCAATTACCGTTAACGCTCCGTCGAAGGCTTCCGAATCAACCTATGAAGCTTACAAGGATGCAGGTGTTCTTAGCGACAAGCATGTTTTCTATATCCCTGTATTCAAAAATATGCCGTCTAAAAAGTGCGTTGTTGAAGCTTCTTCTAATTCTAAATCTTCGACGACCGGCAGCAGTAAATCTGCTGTGAATTGCGTTTCGGGTCTTAAAATGACAAAGCGCACGCAGAATACTATATCGTTTAAGTGGAATAAGTATTCGGGCGCCACGAAGTATTATATGTACATTAAAAATGTGACCTTAGGCACACATTTTGCAAAGACTGTTACAACCAACACGGCTACTATTAAAGGGCTGAATCCTGCAAATAAATACAGCGTTCACGTCAAGGCGTATACTAAAAAAGGATGGACAAAGTATTCTGCGTACAATACAAAGCACACGCTTCCGCCAAAAGCGTCGGGTCTTAAACTTGCAGCCAAACCCACTGCAGATTCAGCAGAGCTGAGATGGAACAAAGTATCCGGTGCTTCAGGATATAAGGTTTATGCTTATAATAAGGCAAAAAACAAGTATAAATGCCTCGGCAACTTTAAAGCCAACCACGGTAAGGTTAAACTTTCACCGGGTACGCATTACAGACTGTTTGTTGCAGCTTATATTAAGGATATTGAAGTGAAGAGAGGCAAACTGAGCAATCAGCTTGCTTTCAAAACTTCCGGTGCAAAAAAGAAAAAAGCACTGGTGGCAGCAGTTAAACTTAAATCTGTCACTTCACCGAAACGCTCAAAAATAAAAGTTGTATGGAGCAAACCGTCCGGCAAGGTCAGCGGTTATCAGATCTGGTGGGCGAGGGACAAAAAGTTTAAAAACAGAGTTGCAAATACAATTATTAAAAGCAGTAAAACGACGTCTTATGTAGGCAGTAACTTCACAAAGGGCCGCAGTTATTATATTAAAGTCAGAGCATACAGGACAGTCTCAGGCAAAAAGGTCTACGGCAAGTGGAGTGCGGCTAAGAAGGTAATAAGTAAATAGCATAAATGTTTAACAGACCGGACAGTGTGTGTCCGGTCTGTTTTTGTGCTATTATTTAGTCGTCTTTGTCAATGTATGTTCCTTCGAAGTTGCAAAGTATGCTGAACCTGCCAAGCTTATAAAAGCGGTCAGGCGTTTCATAAATGCCCTCGGCATCACTTACAGTGAGGTCTTCTTTGCTGATTCTACGAACCTTGTCTGCACAGCAGATGTAAATATATTCATCGTCAGACGATGCAAAGTAAGGCGCGTTAAATGTGTCCTGATCTTTGCCGCCTATTCTGATATCTACGTTGAAGTTTTCTGCATTATAACGTATAACGCAGTTCTCACTCTTGCATACACTCCAGAAATACTCATCGTCAGCTGCGAGTGAAATAACGGGAATATCGTTAAATGTCAGTTTCTTTGTCCACAGCATTTCGCCGTCGGGATCAAACAGTCCGGCTTCGCCGCTTTCAAACATAACAAGTACATTCCTGTTGTTAAGAATAATGGTGCTGCAGTTTACGTATTCGGTAATCTGCTCGCAAATTCTTTCAAACGCGTGACCGAATTTTTTCAGTTTGTATACATTCTTGGTTACAGCCTCTTTTTCGCCTGTCTCAAAGTCAAGAATAAAGAAGTTTGCCTTTGATTGCGATGTATCGATTGTCGGAATGTCTTCGGCAAAAATAATCTTTGTGTCCGAATACTTTACAACATCAATCACATTTTTGCTGGTTATCTTAATCAACGTTCTGCTCCTTATATTCATTGGTAAGGTAGCTCAATGTCATTAAGCTGTCCGTAAGGTGTACGTTTTCAACAAGAACCTCGGGATGTGCCATGGCAATATCGTAATTTGAGAAATTCCAGAAGCTTGTAATACCAAGTCTGCAAAGCAGGTCTGTAAGCTCCTTCATATCGTTTGAAGGAATACAGATTACCGCACATTTCGGCGCGTTATCAATGCAGAAATTTTCAAGATAATCAGTGTGTCTGACAGGAATTCCGTGAATTACCTTGCCCGAGATAGCTTCGTTCTTGTCAAAAATACCGACAAGCTGAAAGCCACTGTCTCTTGTTGCAATTTTGGATGATACAGCACGTCCGAGATTTCCGGCACCGATAAGAATTGTCTTAACCTTGTTGTTAACACAGAGAATCTCACCGATCTTATTGTAGAGCTCCGGCACGTTATAGCCATAGCCTTGCTGACCGAAACCGCCGAAGCAGTTAAAGTCGTGCCTGATCTGTGAAGCGGTAAGTCCCATTCTCTCAGCAAGTTCTTTAGAACTGATTCTTACGATACCGTTTGATTTTAAAGTTTCTAAAAATCGATAATAACGCGGAAGTCGCTTGATTACCGAGATAGAAATATCGTTTTTTTCCATTTTAATCACCCGATGTTCGTTACTTAGTCATTTCAGTGATTGTATCCATTACGTAGTTACCGAACTCCTCGCAGGTGCAGCCTGTGTCACGACCTGTGATGGTGAGCTTTTTCTCCTCAAACATGCACTTGTCAAGTGCAGCTTCAAGAGCGTTAGCCTCCTTCTGATAGCCAATGTGTGAGAGAAGCATAACAGTTGCTCTGAGCATTGAGCAAGGATCTGCATACTGACCTCTGCCCTCGGTAATCATA
>CAYZPT010000080.1:8629-9056 GCA_964480285.1 uncultured Bacteroides sp. | reverse complement strand
AAGGCAATCAGAATAATCACAACTGCGGCGATTATTTTTGACAAAAAAACAAGCCACTGCGGTATGTCTGCAAGAATGATGAATGAGTAAAAACCGCCTGCCGCAGAAGCAAGAATAAACCGCCAAGTCACAGCAGATTTTTTGGCAATTTTCGCCGTTGTCTGCAGCAGAAAAAACGTGATGAAAAAGTTGATGACAAAAAGAATATCTATGTAAATAACAATAAAAATCCCCCCTGCAAATCCATTATAGATTGCAGGAGGGGTAATATTTGTCGTAATGTAGAATTGAAAATTGAGAATTGAGAATTGTTGTTACTCGGCTACGCCTCGGGCAATTATAACGGGGCGCCGAGGTACTCCCCGATTGACGGGGAGATGTCACGAAGTGACAGAGGGGAGCGTCTGCGCTAGCAAGTCGCCCCCTA
>CAYZPT010000080.1:0-8619 GCA_964480285.1 uncultured Bacteroides sp. | reverse complement strand
CGTTAAAAAGCAAATTCCAGGCGAGCCTGCCGACATTACGAACCAAGCTGGCCTACACAAACATTCCTGTGTACAACCGTAGGGGAGACCTTTGGTCTCCAGCGGACGTGCAAAGCACGCCCCTACATTCACTTGGTTACTCGGATGCGCCTCAAACAATTATCAGATTGTCGAGAACGCCGACCGCTGTTCACTGTCCACTATTTAAAATACATATAATATTGGCATTTGATTGTGCCGTTATAGAGCTTGCGGCGCTTGTCAGCCTTGCGACCGAACACTTTTTCAAAGTCCTCGTCGGGCGAAATTATGCCGTAAGACCAGCCGTATTTTGACACAAAGCGCTCGCCCATTGCGCGGTAAATCGCCTGCGCCTGCCTGATGTCAAGCATTCTTTCGCCGTACGGCGGGTTGGTGACAAGCGTTCCCTTTTCCGTAGTCGGCGTGAAGTCGCGGACATCTGCAACGGCAGTGCGGATAAACTTGTCAACCTTGGCGTTTTTCGCGTTCTTCATCGTGAGTTCAAGCGCGTTTGAATCAACGTCAGAGCCGAAAGCGGCGAAGTCTGTGTCCGTCTTGATAATATCGTGGCTGCGCTCGCGCTCGGACATCCACACGCTCTCGGGAATAAGCCCCCAGCGGTCAACCTCAAAGTTCCTGTTGATACCCGGTGCGATGTTGTTAGCAAGCAGAGCGCCCTCAATCAGCACGGTGCCGCTGCCGCAGCACGGGTCGTAAAGCGTGTGATAGTGGCGCAGACGGCTGAGCTGGCACATTGCAGCGGCAAGTGTTTCGCGTATAGGGGCGTCGTTGCCCTGCGGACGGTAGCCGCGTTTATGCAGCGCCGCGCCGCTTGTATCAAGCATCACTGTAACCTCGTCTTTCATAATCGAAAACTGAATCTGATGCACAGGTCCGCTCTCCTCAAACCAGGTTATGCCGTAATCCTCGGCAAGCGAATCGACCACTGCTTTTTTGATAATCTTCTGGCAGTCGGGCACTGAATGAAGCTGTGAGTTAATCGAAAAGCCCTTAACGGGAAAGGTGTCCTTTGAGCCGATAAAATCCGACCACGGCAGCGCTTTGACCTGCTGATACAGCTCCTCAAACGAGGTGGCAAAGAACCTGTCAAGCACAATGAGTATGCGCTCCAAAAAGCGCGAGCAGATATTTGCGCGTGCGAGTATAGACGCGTCGCCCTCAAAGAACACGCGTGCATTTTCGGCGCTGACATTTTCGGCGCCCATCATTTTAAGTTCGTCTGCTACCAGCCCTTCTACGCCCAAAAGGCAGGGTGCTGTCATTCTAAAATTCATAGTGTTACCTGAACTGCAAATTACAAATAAAAGGCGGTGTTTTACCGCCTTTCGTATTATTCGGAAATGTCGTAAAATACAACTTCGTTATCTTTAACGTAGCCCTTTTCGCGAGCTTTCTGTTCGATATAATCGTCCTGATTATCCGAGTCGAGGATTGCTTTGATCTTTTCGTTCTCTTCAACCTGCTGAGCGTACTGTGCGTCATACTCTGCAGCCTGAGCCTTAAGTCTGCTGATGTCAGCCTGATTGCGTATTAACGATATAGCGGTGAACGCCATAACAACAACTATAATTCCGACTGTCAGTATCTTGCTCCAATTCTTTGCAGCAAGACGCTGCTTTATCTGTGCCATCAGCAAAATCCCCTTCCGTTACGATAACATATATATTATAATATAATACATATATAAATGCAACAGTAAATTTTAACTTTTTTTACTTTTTTTTAATGTTTTTGCTGAATTTTTGATAACTTTTGTAATTTTTTCAAACACTTGTACCAATATCTTGTGTATACTGAACATATAAGCAACTAAACCTGCAACAGAAACGGCAAGATACAATATCCTTATCTGCCCCTCGTTGTAACCGATTAAGAGCGAAAAGAATGACAACGCAAACAAAACCATCATTATCACATCAAGAAAAAACACAACCACTCTTAAACGGAATATTTTGCCGAGCAGGGTAACAACGTCGTACACAAACCCCCAGAGTATTCCGAGCGCAAGAAAGTGCGGAAACACCGATGCTATGAAAACAACCTCCCGAACACGCTTTTGGCAGGCTTTTTGTCGGTGTACACAAGCGACGCAATATTGCCGCTTATATTCAGCACTCCCGTTTCAAGATCAAGCGCTTCAACCTGCAGCGAATCCCCTCTGATAATCAGCTCGCCGAAATCAGACATCGCACGGATTTCCTCACCGTTAAAGGAATCAACATCCGTCACGCCGCTTATTTCCGCACTCTCGCGGTTTGTCATAAAACACGTATGTTTTTTGCGGTTAAATTCATCAGACATAAAAAAGCCCCCAAGTATCTTTATGCGATACCTGGGGGTTTAATCACTTTATTCGGAAATCTTTTCAGCATTTTTGAGATTGACCACAAGGTTTTCAATATCGCTTTTGAAGCTTTGCAGAACTTCGATGTTCTTTTCAAGTTCGCGGTTACTCTCTTCAAGCTGAACCTGAAGATTAGCGTTAATTATTTCAAGCCGCTGACACTCGAATTCCGCTTCGGCAAGCGCCGCCTTGAGCCTTGCATTCTCTTTTTTAATCTGTTCGATGTCCTTGTTTTTAGGTGAAATAGGCATAATTAGTAATCGATATCGGTGTCGATTTCAAAGAAACGTGAGCCAAGCCAGTTCTCTTTGATCTTGTAAGATTTTTCGAGTTTTTCCTGTGCTTTGGTGCCGTCATCTGAAGCAAGAGCCTGCTGTGCGGTATACTTCCATACCTCAAGGTCGCCCTGGCTCTGGAAGTACATAATGTGATAACCGTACTCTGTCTTAACAATGCCGGTGTCGCCTGCCTTGCGCGAGCTGTCAAAGCACCAAGCGTTGAAGGTCGGAACCATCTGGTTAGGAGTTACGTTCTCGTAAAGACCGCCGTCATCTGCATTGCTGTCAGTTGAATTTTTCTTAGCGAGTGCGCCGAAAGATTCAGCAGTTTTCTTGCCTTTTTTGTATTCGGCAAGGATGTTCTTTGCCTTCTTCTCTGCAGCAGCCCACTCCTTTGCAGAAGCGTCTGTAGCTTTCTTCTCGCCTGCTTCCTGATCTTCCTTGCTGAGTGGGGAAATGAGGATGTGACGTACGTTTACAGTCTTTGTATCGGAAATGCGAGCCTTCTTAAGCATATATACAACAGATGTTGAAACCTGCTTAACGTCGCCCTCTTTTCTCTTTGAAGAGAAGATCCAGTCAAGACCTGAATAAGTATCCTTATCAGTTTCTTTCTTCTTTGAATCTGCCTGAGCAATTGCAGCGCCAAGTCCCTGAAGTGTTGAACGTGTCATCTCTTTATAAGTTGTTTCAACAGGATCTGCGTTTGCTTTCTTATTGAACTTGTCATCGCTTGATGTGTATTTTACTGCAAGCTCTGAGAAGTTGGAAGCATCTTCGTCAAGTGCCTTTACAAAAGCCTTTGCGTCATCCTCATTCTCGCACTCAAAGTATTTAATATCAACAACTTCAAGGTCTGACTTGTTCTCTTTAAGATACTTGCTGTAATCGTTGTTTGAATACTCTTTATTGTTGAGCTTATCCTGATATTCTTCTTTGTAATTCTCGGAAATATAGCTGATTTTAGCCTCGCGCTCGAATACCTTCTGGTTAACGCCCTTACCGAGAGCTGCAGTAAGATAACCGCTTACTGTGAAGCCTTTGCCGTTTGCGGTTTCTTTGTAAGACTTGAGAGTATCTTTAAGCTCTTTCTTCTGATCGTCGGTGATAGCGGGCTCTTTGCCTTTGTTAGCCTTCACAGCCTCATAGTAATACAGATAAGTATTCTTGATATTTTCCTGAACCTCATCATGTATCTTCTGTGCCCATGTTACAGTGTCGCCGTCATCGTTAGTGGTAGTCTGATCCTTGAGCTTCTTGTCAAAATCAATCTGACCGTCGCCAAGGTCCATACCGTACTGTGCGTACTGTTCCTGCTGTGAGCGAACATTGTTGTAATAAAGAGCAAAATAGTAGTTATATGTGCTTACTTTAATGTCGTGCTTTTCGCCGTCACCGTCAGTAATGGTGAATGCTGTGAGTGTTGACTGCGGTACGCCGAAGTAACTGAGCAGACCGTAACGCATTGCGCCGGTTGCAACATAAGTAACGAGAAGTGCCACTACCAGTACAATTGAAATGCAGGCAGTGATGCGCTTTTTCATAATTGAAGACATAGGAATGGTCATACCGTCCTTGCTCTTCTTGATGCCTTCAAGCTGATCGATAAGCTCATCGCGCTTTTTGCGGAGATTCTCTTTTTCCTTCTCGTCTTTTTCGTCGATAATCTTTTTCTTAAGATCATCAATTTCTTCACGAAGTTCAGCCTTTTTAGCCTCAGCCTTTTCCTTCTTAGCCTCTAATTTTGCTTTTTTCTTTTCCTCTTTTGCAGCCTGCTTTTCCTCTTTGGAAGCCTTCTTGTCTTCCTTGGAGTCTTTCTTTTCTTCTTTTGCGGCATCCTTTACTTCGGAAGCCTTGTTTTCTTCCTTGGCAAGGGTTTCCTTGCCTTCCTTATTGATTTCGTCTTTTGCCATATTTATTCACCTTTATTCATTAGATTGATTTACGAACCGATTAATCGTCTTCGCCTTCAACTGTGTTGTCGGCTGTGGTTTCTTCTGAACCTTTAGCGGTTGTTGTTTCCTCTGCTGCAGGCTGAGTTTCCTCTGCCGCAGCTTCGGTTACCTGCTGTTCTGCCTGAGTGTTTTCCTCAGCCTCTTCAGGTTTTGCAACCGTTGTTTTGTCCATTACGGAATCGTGATATTTAACTGTTGTGTCTGCAACAAATTTATCAACTTTCTCTTTGAGAACGGCTTCTTCGCACTTCTCGTAGTAGTACGGAGTGTCCTCAATAAAGTACATAATGTGATAACCGAAATCGGATTTAACTATGCCAGTGTCGCCGTATTTTCTCGACTTATCGGTTGACCACTTTTCAAAACTCGGAACCATCTGACCGAGCGTTACGCCGCTGTAAGCACCGCCGAACAAACCGCTTGAGCCCTTAGATGTGGATTCCGTATCCTCGGAATACTCTTCTGCAAGGAGTGCAAAGCTGAGTTCATTTTTGTCACCCTTATTGTACTTGGCAAGGATTTTGTCCGCTTTCGTCTTTGCAGCAGCCCATTGCTTCTTGGTGTATTTCGGCGTTGAGTTATCTTCGGTAGCAGCCTCTTCGTCGGAAGCAGGCTTGATAAGAATGTGCCTTACGGAATAAGTTTCGTCATCCTTTACTGAAGCGTCGCTTGTTTTAAGCAGGATGTAAACTACAGCGTTTTCCGCATCCGTGAAGGTTGTTGTTGTGTTCTTCTTAGTCTTGTCTGAGAAGAGCCATTTTTTAGCTTCATCGGGGAACGATGTGTCGCTCTTGACGAGATCCATCTCAAGATAACCGGCAATCGCCTCTGCGCAGGCGTCTGCATCCTCATACTGACCCATTGCTACATACTGGTCAATGAGTTCTTTACAAGCCTTTGGAACAAGGAGCTTGAGGTCGTCAATATTCTTAACCTGCTTTGCATATTTTGCAGCATCCTTTTCAGCCTTTGCTCTTGCAGTGCCGTCGTCGGGATTGTACGGAATCGGAATATATCCGAGTTTTACCTGAGTGTAATCGTCTTTATTCTTTTTGTAATTAGCCTGAACTTCTTTTTTAGTTGCCTTGTTATTTATGCAGTACTGATTGTAGTAGTTGTTTGCGATAAATGCCTGAGTAAGCATTTTTTCTATTGTAGCAAGTCCGCAATAGCTGCCGTACTGCTCTGCAATATACTCATCAACAGACATATCGCTTTCGCTTGCAGATTCCTTAAGCTCCTTAATATTGGACTTAATCGTCTTCTTCTGCTCTGCGTTAAGCTGAACTCCGTTTTCCACGCCTGCGTGGTAGAAAGTAAGAATAAACTGCAGCTGGTCAACAGTGTCATCTTTAAACAACTGCGCCCAAGTAACCGTCTTGCCTTTTTTGTTAGTGGTTTTCTGCTTTGAGAAATCCTTGGTAGTATCTAACTGGTAGTAACCCTGCTGCGCATACTGAACATAGTTCTGGTAAATCGATTTGTAATAATAGTTGTACATACCGATTGAAACTTCTTCCTGGCCGACGGTGAGTGCAACGTTACCGTAGTTCATCTTCTCGTCGGAGTTAGGCATCGTGTAGTAACGCCAGCCGAAAACGCCGAGCACGATAATCACGATGAGAGAAACAAGCAGTCCGCAAATGAATTTCATCCTGTTTGACTTGCCGCCGGTGCTTTTTTTAGCAGTAGCTTTGGCAGTCTCATCTTTCTTATCTTTAGCCGAAGGTCTTTCGCGTGTTTCGTATTTTGAAGAATCGTCTTTCTTCTCGTCCGTTTTCGCGTCCTTCTCTTCGGAAGCTTCTTTTTCAGCTTCTTCCTTGCTGTCATCTTTCTCGTCAGCAACATCATCGCGGACGTCATTATTCTTAATGCTGTCAGGAAGAATTATCTCGAATTCATCGTTTTCAACAACTGTGTTTTCAAGCGTGTGAGCTGTGCCGTCAAACTCCCAGTTGTCATTTTCTTCATACTTGACGGTGCCGTCAGAACCCTCGTTTTTGAGTTCCTCTTCAAGCTCTTCGTCAAGGTTATCTTTATACTTATCTGACATAAATAATCTCCTTTATTAGAAATTAACGTTATTAATTATACTATATTATTTTTAATAATGCAACAACTATTTTAATAATACGCAAAATATTCGTCAAATCAGTCACATTGCTAACGTAAATCAAGATTTGTCTTGCAAAATCGGGCATTTTAGTGTAAAATGTATCTGTTAAATTACGTTTTTCAGGTGGAAGAACTGTTTATGAATGATCAGAAAAAAACTGCACCAAGCCTTAAGCAGAAGTACAAAAGCAATCCTGCATGGTATTGGCTGCTAATTTCTCTATTCACATTCTTCATACTGCCCGAATACATAAGTCCCTTTGTTTTGTTCACCGCGTTCATAATTTTCAAACGCCAGTGGACCAAAGAAAAACGGCTTGCCAAGGTCGGAACGGTCGGCAAAATTGAGCTTGCACTCATGGGCTATATGCTCCTGACAACGCTTTGGTCGCCGACTAAGCTTGACACTCTCGGCTGTGCAGGACTTTGGTGGGGTATGTTCCTGATGCAGGTAATGATTTATAACCTGGCAAGGACAAAGGAAAAGATAAAGAAAGTAATTATTGCAATAGTTGCGTCAGCCGCGCTTAACGGCTTTGTCGGAACTCTGCAGATGCTTACCTTTATACTCAACTTTAACGGCAGGATCCCGAAGTGGCTTGTATTGACTACTCCGTTTTACAGGAATGTGGACAAAATTGTATATAAGGCAATGCCGTTTGACATTTCCACAAAAATGTGGGTTCAGCGCGCCAGCGGATTTTTCTCGAATCCCAATCTGCTTGCAACGTTTATGGTGGTATCTTTCCCGCTTGCGATTTATCTTTTCATCAACGCAAAAAGTAAGAAAGGATCATGGTGCGTATTTTTATCAATCATTGCAATGTGCGGCGGTGTTGCATCAACCCAGAGCCGTGCCGGTTGCTTCATTATGCTGTTCACTTGGATTGCGCTGTTTATCGTTCAGATAAGACGCCATTCCAAAAAGCTGATTGAAGTATTTGTGCCGACAGGATTTGCAATTGTTCCGTCAATGCTCACAAGGTACGGAATAATCTCCTTCCTGCACAGGCAGTCTGTTAACTCGACTATTGCGACTGTTGACGGTGAGGAGGCTATGCAGTCATCAATTGCGCACATTAAAATCTGGGGCAGCATGATTGACTACCTCACGCATCATATATGGGCGTTTATCTTCGGAACGGGCTTCGGCATGGAACAAACAGGCTTTATCCTGCACGAGTTCTATCAGCTTAACAAACCGCATTCGCATAATTTTATTATTGAATTTTGGGCGGAACTCGGTATTGTGGGCATCGGACTTCTTGCTGCAGCAATCATTTGCGTAGTCGGAAAACTTATGGAAATCAACTCCAACAACGCTAAAAGCATAACGCTTGTGTTCGCTTTAGCGGCAAGTCTGTTTGCACTGCTGCTGTTCGGACTGACGGACTATATTTTCAATTCACCAAAGCAGATTATTCTGCTGATGATAATCTTCGGCATCACACAGGCAATGTCTTATGTTTATGATAAAACAGAGATTCATAATGCAAGCGACCTTGTTCACGTTGCCGGACAGGATTGGTATAATGTAACACATCAGTAAAAAAGGACGGCTTCACCCGTCCTTTTTAGTTTGCAGTTTGCTGTAAGCAGTAAGCAGTTGTAGGTTATCCTAAATTTCTTTGTACATATTTTTGGCGTCGTCTTTGAGTGCGTGTTCAAGCACCTCGAGCACCTCAAAGGTGCGACTGCCCTGACCGAGATTAACGGTGATTCTGTCACCTGTTTTAACATTATATGATGCTCTGGCAACCTTGCCGTTGACCTCTATTCTGCCTGCGTCGCACGCCTCATTAGCAACAGTGCGGCGCTTAATTATTCTGGATACCTTAAGGTATTTGTCAAGTCGCATATGAACTGCCTTTCTATGAAATAAGGG
>CAYZPT010000079.1:0-9196 GCA_964480285.1 uncultured Bacteroides sp. | reverse complement strand
CAACAACGGTAAACTGTATTTTTGCCGATTTAATCAGCGTTCTATAAGCATTTTTAATACTATCACTGTCAAGACTGTTAATGCTGTCTTTTGTGCCGTACTTATTAATTGCATACGGCTCACCTGCGAACATAAGTTCCTCAAGTTTACGCAAAGAATAAACGCGCTTTTCACTGTATTCGGCGTCAAGTTTTTCGCAGAGCAGTTTCTTTTCTCGCTTAACATCTGCGTCAAGGAAATCACCGTCATCATCAGTATTGGGCGCAAAAAGCATATCGCTGAGTAACGCAAAGCAATCGGCGCCAATGCTCTCACCGTCAATTGCAAAACGGTCGGCAAGAGAGGAAATCATAATTGTGAGCGCCTGATTTTCACCGAGCTTGCTGACTGAGCAGGTAACCTTTGCACCGTAAAGCGCAGCAAGGCGGCGGTTGAACTCGTTAACCGTAGGGTATGCCTTGGTTGTCCTTGAAATAAGATTAAACACAAGCGCATTTGCTGATGCAGTATCCTCGCAAAGCGGAGCAAGGAATGTAACTGCAATTTCATTGGTTTTGAATTTGTCAGTTTCAGCGTATATAATATCTACGCCTTCACTGATTCCGATTTGTTTAAATTCCTTCATTATTATCACCTAATTGGATATTATAACACAATCTGACAGAAATATCCACTATTATAATAAAATATATAATAAGGCGAGAATAAGAGTTTTATCGCAGCCGTCCTGAATAGCTGAAATAAGCGCAAAAAGCGCTAAAGGAGTAGTTTTTTTGCTTTTAAGCGATGAGAGTAAGTCTATCATAGTTTTAAGTTGATCGACGTCAATTTCATTTGTTTCAGCTCGGTCGCTGTACTGCTTTGTGCGCTCCTGCATATCGCGTACTCTTTTTTTAGCGTCGTCAATTTCATTGCCTGATATCATTGAAAACTCCCCCAATTTGTAGTATAATACATTAATATTATGAGATTAAACGAGGTATTATGATGAGAATTGTTGTAACTTCCGATTCACACAGGCGAAAGAATTACCTTTACGATATTATTGACAGGCACATTGATAACGCAGATTTGTTCATTCATTGCGGCGACGGCGAGGGTGATGTTGAAGACATACCGTTTGTTTATCCTGATATCCGATTTGAATGCGTTGCAGGTAACTGCGATTGGGGCAGCACTTTGCCGTTATGGAAAGTTGTGAAATTTGCAGACAAAAAAGTGTTCTTCTGTCACGGTCATACGTACGGCGTTAAACACGGATACGATATGCTTCTTGAAACGGCAAAGAGAGAACAGATTGATATATGCCTGTTCGGTCACACACATACACCGATAATCGAAAGAATTGACGGCATCCTGCTGGTAAACCCGGGTGCTGTATGCAATTCATCATACGCCGTTATTGATATTATTGACGGCAAAGTAAACGCTTACCACGCAAAAATATAAGGTTGTGATTATTTTTTTTAAAAGAATATACCGCCGAATCAATCGGCGGCAGGCAAAAAATATCCGCAGGAAGTTCCCTGCGGATATTTTCTATTATTTTAATTTTCGTAAGTAAAGTTATCCGATTCGGCACCGACTAATGAAGCAAATGAAGATCTGAACTTAGCTTTCTTTTCGCTATTTGTAATTCCTTTAATTGCTGCATAGTCGCGTCCGTTGATGATTCCGTCGCCGTTCATATCAACAGCTACAACAGGAACAGTAACACTGCCATCCTCAGAAACGGTAAAGGCAACTCTGTTAACGAATGTACCGTTTGCAGTAACCTCGGCAATGTGTGTGCTGCCACTCTTAAGGTTCAGTTCAACTGTACCGCCGCTTGTCTGATACTCTTCGCCGTCTACAGTAACTGTAGCGTCAACAGGATAACTGCCGGTGTTGTCACCTGCATTTTCAAGCAGGACTGTATTTACATCAAATGAAACATTCGGTGCTTCTGAAATACCGCTGAGCGAAATGTTATCAATGCCCGTATTGCCCTTGAGCATATCCACAAGCTCGTTGCCGTCGATTGTCTCGCCGCCGTTGATAAACAGCCTGATATACAGTGTTTCCTGATTATTGCAAGCTGCCGGAAGTGCAAAGTTGTTATACGTTTCAACTGTTGAATTTGACGCGTCGTTGCTTATTGTGTGAGCGTTTGACTCTGCAACGTAATTGAAGTTTGTGCCGTCGGTTGAATATGCAAGACCCCAGTCACGCGGACCCTTGTTTGAAGACAACTGTTCAGCATTAAGCGTCAGATTTGTATAACCTACCGTGCTTGTGACAATCTGCCAGTAGCCATTACCTGCAGGCGTGTCAAGAGGCCTGTTCTTATTGTAATTGAAGAAGTTATCCGAAGCCCAGGCAACCTTAACGCCGTATGTGTCATCAGCGGTCATAACTGCGTTGGTTACGCCGTTTGGCGCCATAGTGAGCGTACCGCTGTTAGCACCGGCTGTGTTCTGTGCCGCTGTGCCGTCCGAGTTCAGATAATCGTCAAGCAGCCTTGTTGAGCTGTTGTAATTGAATTCACAAACTGTTTCACCCTTATAATAATACTTACGAGTATTGACAGCGCTTCTGTCATCATTGTCGCCCGTCCATACTGATACAGTGTAAGCGCCGGTGTAATACTGATTGAAGTCATTATCGCTTACTATTACAATGCCGGTTTCAGCATTATATGTACCTGACATAATAATCTTGCTGTTGTCGGTAACAACCGAATAGTGCATTGTTCTGTCGTCCGCACTGTAATACTTAAGGCTGCCGGTGTCGCCAAAGTAATCAGATGTCTTGTTAGTGTAAGGCATCAGTGCGTCACCTGTAAGATCACCTGCAAAGGTAACGTTATTGATATAAAGGTTACCCTTTGATGCGTTATTGTGAAGCGTTGTCGACGGCGTAGTGCTGTTACCGTGAGTAGCATTTTCCTGTGTAATGAAGCGAACGAATACCTGTTTCTTATCATCACAGGAATCAGGTAATTCATAACCCATCAGGTACTGTTCAAGCGCACCGTTTGCAGAAAGCTGTTTGTTTTGCTGAACTGTGTACCATGTGCCGCCGTCAAGACTGTATTGTAATGTCAGACTGTTCGGTCCCTGCGCGGTTGTATATGCCTTTGCAGTGAGGGTTACGTTTTCAAAGCCTGCTGTTGAGAGCGCAAACGTGTAGCCCGAATACTGCGACCACAGAGCACCGTCGTCAGGTGCAAGCATAAATGCGCCGTTCTTTTCATTCCATACGGGAACGTACTGCGAATTACCGTCAGTGTAAGCAGTCATAGTAGCACTGCCGCCGTATGCGCCGCCGTTTGAATACAGAGCACCGCCGCTGATATTTTCAGTATAAGTGCTGTAATTGAAATGGTTGATATCATGGCCTGCATAAGTGTAAGTAACCTGTACAGGATCGGAAACTATATCCTCAAACTTTGCATATGCCGTGAGGGTTACAGTGTCGCCGATCTTAGCGTTTTCACCGAACGGTGAGAATGCATCAGTGTATTTAACAGCTGTATCGCCAAGGCTGTAGTAAACATCTGCGCCGCCGTTATTGTCCTTAAGTGAGATACGGTCTGTATCAAACAGTGCGGAGCCGTCACCGTTAAGCGAGCTGTTAATAACAGTCGGACTTTCAAGGCTTGTTATTGCCGTCATGCGCGTGCCTTTTACAGCAACATTATTGATTGAAGCATCGCCGCTTGTTATGCCGACAACCCTGTATTTTGAGTTAATTGCAACGTCGTCGCAAACAACGGCTCTGATGTACACCTTGCGCATATTGCTGCAGGAAGCAGGAAGCTGAACATCTGTAAACGCATCCTCCATAGTCTTGTTTACTGTGATAACATAAGTTGAGTTTGCAACATCGGTAAATGTTGTGCCGTCAAGACTGTACTGAAGTTTCCATGTGCTCGGTCCCCTGTTGGTACCGCCGAGTTTAGCGGAGAATGAAATATTCTCATAACCGATAGTGGACAGCGTGGTTTCAAAGTACGGATACTCGCCCCACGCGATGTTATCCGATTTATCAGTGCCCATAATCGGCGAATAATCCTTGGCTAATACAGTAGTATCGTTTGAATAAGTGTCGTCAGACCACTTAATCTTTGACTGTGATGTAGCCGTTACACTGCCTGTAAGCTGCGCACCGTCCTTCATCTGACCGTCCGTTGCAGCGTATGCATAGCCGCCGTCAGTGCTGATATTCGTCAAATCGTCAGGGTTAACCGAATAATCATAGAACCATGTTGCGAGTGTTTCTGTATAATTATCTGGTTTTTCGCCCTCTCGAACCGAACAGGTATTTGATGTAAGACTACCTGTAAAGCCTTGCGTGTCACCCGTAATAACCAGAGTAATGCTCTTTAAGCGGTCACCATCGGTAACGGTATACTCTTTTGAGGTTGCGCCGCTGATTGCAACACCGTCACGGTACCACTGATAAGTGAAGTGTGTATCAACCTCAACGCCGTTTGAATTAAAGTAAACGCCTGTAAGCGTGTCACCCGAGTACGCTGCTTGAGGAATTGTAAGCGTACCGGTATTGATTGAAGTACCTGAAATTCTGAAAGACGTTGACATACTGCCGCTGTACATACCCTTGCCGGTTACATTGGCAAAACCGTTGCCTGCAGAAGTATTGTTAGAATACTCAACAGTGTAATCCTCGCCTTCAATGAGTTCTGCGCCGTTATATGTAACTGTAACCTTAGGCTCGGCAGGAGTGCCGTCATATGTTGCATTTTCTGCAGTAATTGTGCAGTCAGTAATCTTTGCTTTTGAGAACTGTGAATTAATCCAAGTCTGCCTTGCTGTAAACCAGTTCTTCAGATCCTGCTTAATCGCACTTGTGCTATAAGCATCATCAGACTCTGCGCCCTTGACTTTGTATGCGTCCATTGCCGCTGATTTTGCAACTGTGTCAACGTAGTAATCAACCGAGTGAAGCACGGTGTTGTCTTCACTCTCGGGAGAAGTGAGAACATCAACCGCAGGGTCAACCTTGCGGAACCATTCGCTCTGCGCGCTCTGCCAGAAGTCTGAGCAGTTTGTAGCAAGCGCGCCGTAGAATGAGAGCGGCGCATACGCGTCAGTGCTGTAAGATGTGTTGCTGTCTCTTGTCCTCCAGCGGTAGATACGTGTATTCTTTGCGTACCAACCGTCGGTTGATGACAGGCTGTAACCCCATCTGCTACCGTTACCGCCGTAGCTGATTGAGTTATCCATATCCCAGAGCGGACCTGCGTAGAGCTTGGAGTCCTTTTCATCAACATCCTTGTAAAAATAAGTTGATGAAGTTGAGGAATCCATATTTTTAAAAAACTCCTGAGTCCAGTAATATTTAGTGGCAGATGCGCTGTCAAGAATATCGCTCCACTTTTTGCCCTGATACTCGCTTGCGGGAGCAGGGTTAGTAATGCTCTTAGCGCCGTAGTTGTTAAGACCTGAGGAGTTACCAAGCGAATTGCAGGTGGTTGTTGTCTGACTTGACGGAACAGTACCGCTGTTATAAAGCGAACTGCCGAGCGCGTAAAGCAGATTGTAACAGTAATCAACCTGATGGCGGCTGATATAGTCGTTGCTCTTAACAACCCAGCCCTGGCGATTATACGCGCAGAAGCCGGCATTCTCCTTTGCCCAGCGCTGCGAAATTTCAAGCTCAAACACGTAACCGCCCGTTATGTCATCAGGGTCGTTAATATTGGAATAGCTCGGATTCGCAGCGGTACCAGTCTGATAGGCACTGTACCGTCGGGAACCTACAGTGTGGCCGAAATAAGTTGACAGTAATTCGGACTGAACGGAAACAGTACTGTTATTTGCGTCGATAGTTCTTGTCGATAAACCGAGAGTATCCAAATCGGCAGGCGTAACTGTTCCCGTTGTTTCATCAACAGTACCGTTTGCGATTTCAAGGTTCTCGTAGTTATCGGTAACGTCAATACGGTTAGACTTGATTTCTACCTTTTCTGCAAGATTGTATGAGCCGTAGTACTGCTGATTAACGTACAAATCTACAGGTTTACAGTGCGGCTGATACTTAACGCCGATGTAATCGGCAAAGTCGTATGTAAGCTGGTTTTTAACAAGTGTACCGTCACCCTTATTAGCAAGAAGGCACCACTTTTTAGCCTTTGGCATACCGAGGAGCTTGGTTGAATTTGCAAGCTTGATGTTATATGGATTCTTAACGCTGCTTGTGCTCCAGGTACCGTTACCGCGGCCGCTCATTTTTTCCATAGCGCCGTCGTACTCAATAGTGCCGTCAGGGTTAACAACCATAATTGTGCCGCCCTCATAAGTCGAGTGGTCGTCACTGTTAGTGATTTTTGAAATAGAGCCGGAATTTGTGTCAATATATACAGTGCCCACATCGCTCGACTTCATAACATTGAGGGTATAAGTGTTATTGCCGAGAAGGAGCGTGTATGTATGCATAGTGCCGCCCTCGTTACAATCCCTGAAAACATTGGTTGTCTGTCCGCTTCTTACAACATAGCTGTTAACAGTGCAGATGCTCTCGTTAAACCAGACCTTAAGGCTGTTGCAGTCAGCGTTAGAGGGCAGGAACAGATAATAATTTTCCGAGCTGTTGCTACGCTTGAAAACGCCTACAGCACCGACCATAGCAGTTTTATCGCCTCCGGAAAAAGCAGTAAGGTCGCTTTCCGTAATTCTGTTTTCAGGATCTGCCCAGAACTGAATTGCAGAGCTCTCCAGATCTTTTGGTGTGTCAACCGCTTCTGCGACAAACGGAGCCGCAACAAATCCACCCACGGCAAGCGTGAGCGCAAGCAGTAATGACAATGCGGATTTACTGATTTTTTTCATAATTTTACCCTCTTTTTATATCTTTGCAAAAAGCACTTTAACCTCCCTGCTTAGCGGGAGGTATAAAAGTTATTTTACGTTTGAATACGGAACATAGCAGGATCCGAGTCCGTTACTCCACTTCCATGTCGGTTCCGGATTAGGCGTTTTATTATTAACCTTTACGCTGTAATTCTTTTCAGACAAGCCCGAAGATGAATATAGGAACTTTACACAGGCGTTGCTTGATGTTACGCCGCCCATATTCCACTTTACAGGCGCTTTGGTTTCCGAAGTGCTACCCTTTGTCTTTTTGACAGTACGGCACACAACAGTGTTTTGTTTAGGTTTCATATTGTAATCGGAAACCTTTTTGCTTTCGCCGATAACCGTTCCGCCGCTGATGTGGAAGCCGTCGCCCTTGTCCGAACGTACAAGGTCATTTCTGTTAACACGTTCACCGTTATCGTAACGTTCCTGCAGATTTACACGGCGCACCTTAAAAGACGATTTCTGAATCGCTATAACATTAGCGTTACCGCCGCTTATGTCTATTGAACTTTCGCTGTCAATACCGTCGCACGCGGAAGAACTTGCGTTAAGTGTGCCGCCCTCCTGACTGAATCTTGTGCAACGAATTGCATCACCGTTGGATTGAATCGTTAAAGTGCCTGATTCAACATTAACCTTACCGTATGAGAAGATACCTCGTGAACCGCCGATGCCCGAAGTTGCACCGTAAGCCGCCGTCTGTAATTTGACATTTGCATTCTTAACAGTAAGTGCTTTAGATGATGAAATTGCGTTATTTGTATTTGTGGTAGCAGATACGCTTAAAGTACCGTTACCTTTGATTGTAAGCTTTGCTTCGTTATATATTACGCCGGTTGAAGCGTTTGAAGAGCTTTCAAAATGACTTGAAGTACCAGACGGGAATGAAAGGCTGACATCCGGCGCACCTTTCCTGTCAGATGAATCATCCATTGCGTCATTAAGTGCGTCATCTGCACTCGTTGTAGCTGCTGCCTCACCTTCAAGAAAACTACGCTCAGCGCTTTCGGTTGTATCAATCAGCTGGACAACACTTCCGCTGTTATAGGAAATATTAACATCCTCAAAGCGCAGTTCCGCTTCTTCGGTATTTTTAAGCTGCAATTTAATTACGCCGTGCCATGTGCCTGCTTCCGAAACAATAAGATAGTCACCGCCACCGGTGATTTTTACTTCATTAGAAGAACAGGTAACTTTCTTTGAACCGGTTTTAGCCTTTCCGTTTTTCTGTAAAATGATCTGGTCGTATGACTTTGTTTTGTCGTTGGTATCTGCGACGATGTCACTGCTGCTACTATTTCCGGAATCGCTGTTGTTATCGCTATCACTGTTTCCGCCGGGATTTTTACCGTTGTTATCGCTCTTGTTTCCTGATTTATCAGCGTTGGATTTTTTCTTAGTTGTAGTTACTTTTTTCTTTTTCTTCTTAATTTGCTCTTTTTCTTTTTTCGAAGCGGTCTGCTGTTCAACCGCAGACTGAACGCTTTTATTCTTAGCGTTAACAACGTGAACCTCGGTCTTTTTGCCATCTTGAACAACATAGGTTTTATTGTTCTCTTTAACAACTTCGACAGTATCCAGTGTTGCAAGATAATGAGTTGAACCCTGTTTGTTTGTAATGCTTCTCAGCTTAATATACTCATCCTTATTGCCGTTTGAATTCAGGTCGTTAACATCTTTCATTGCGATAAGATTACCCTTTGAGTCGGCATAAGATTCGATTTTTATATAATTGCCTTTTTTATCTTTTGTAAGCTTAATCTGATTATTGGCGCTTGACGCTTCAACTATACTTCTGAGCATCGGGAACTTATCTTCCCCGAGCGCCTTATTATCTTTGCCGACTACTGAGAGTATGTACGCTGCGACAACTTCCTTGCCACTTCTGTCGTAAATGGGTGAGATCTTGATTTTATAATCCCCATCTGTAACATCATAGAACGAGATGCTGTCCGCTGTAATACTTGTCGCTTTAGCTTCCTGCTCTTCAGCCTCAACAACACGCGTAACAACCCCTGCGTCAGCAGAGGTTGTGTCGCCTTGTGAACAGGCGCTGAAAAGCAGAACGGCGCAAAGCAGTACTGCAATCAGTGAGATAATACTTTTACTTTTCATAGGGTTTTCCCCCTTGGCAATTTGTTTTTATTGAAAATGGAAGCTCTTAGCGCCGGATTCCGATTCGGCAAGTACTATTTTAAGATTGCCGTTAAGTGTTCTGACTTCATCAAGAAATTCGCGCATTTTTGCGTTGTCGGTAAGATTTACAGTGTATGTAATCTCAAACAGTGCGCCGAAGTCAACGCTTTTAACTCTCTTCATTTTATAGTAAGAGG
>CAYZPT010000078.1:0-9285 GCA_964480285.1 uncultured Bacteroides sp. | reverse complement strand
CAATTTTCCTGACGTTCATCTCGGACAGAAAGCGAAATTTTGATTTTTATTGCACAGTTAACGTCATTTTGGTATAATGAAAAAGAGGTGTACTATATGACATGGGGTAAACTTAAAGGGATAAAAAACAAAAAGCAGATTATAATCGGACTCACCGTGTTTTTGTGTGTGGCGGTAATCGGCACTGTATACTACAACAACGTTATATCCACAGCTATCCATTACAAACAGGCAATGGCATATTACGAGGACAAAGATTATTCTAAAGCGCATGAAAAATTTGCTGCGCTCGGCGATTACAAGGATAGCAAAAAACTCGCAAAAGAAAGTCAGCAAAAGAATACTGAAAGCAAATTCAACAAAGCCACCGCCCTGATGAATAATAAGGATTATGAGGGCGCAATGGCAATCTTCCAAGAACTCGGCAAATATAACCGCAGCTATGAAATGGTTGAGATGTGCAAAGCGCTAATCGAGCAGCGTGATCTCAACAAAAAAGCCGATCCCGTATATTCTGCATACTATACGATTGCTAAAAGCTATTTTTCAACCTACGGCAACCCCACTGTAAAAAAAGATCCTGACAACAAAAAATCTTACACTGTCACAGGCGTTAACTGCTTAAATCTTGTTGACCTCAACGATGACGGCACTGAGGAACTTGTAATCGGCTATAAAAACAGCACTAACGATTTGGGAGAATATACGGTATATACTTACCATTCCAATTCGGCAAAAAAGCTCATGCAAAACCCGTACAACCACCACAGCGGCTACTCTGCATTTGAACTGCGCAAGGCGGAAAAAGGCTACTGCATCTACAGTGGCAATACTGATGAAGGCAAGCTGCTTTCGTTTGACGGCGAAAAAATCGACACCGATCTTAGTTGGGAAAACAATGCTGATGACAGCGCCGCAAGCGAAACATATTATATAATCAACGGCAAAAAAGTATCAAAAAAAGAATACCTTGCCGCTGCTCCGGATTATAAGGTTAACGAAATTTCAAACGGCTTTGTTTCACCGTTTGAAACATATCAGGTGATATCCGGCAATTACACGGTTTACCCCTGCACTCATATGACAAAAAGCGCTGCAATAAACCTGCAGAGCACCAGCGTACAGCAACAGTACAGTATGCTCAAGGAGTCATACGACAGAACAAAGACCACCGAATCGGAAGCCAAAGCCGCTACGCAGAAGGAAACTGCACCCGAAACAGTAACAGCCAAAAACTAAACACACTGCAGTATAACACAACACATAGTTAAAAAGCTTTCTCACATCAAGTATGAGAAAGCTTTTATCATTGTATTTATAATCCGTATTCTGTGCCCTGTATGCGGCACATATCAGCTTCGTACTTATAAGTCGGCTTCCACTTTTTGCCGAGCTTGTAGGTTGAATCCTCGCACCACACGCCGGCAAGGCGTTCTTCGCCCGCGTATTTGAAGCGGTACATAATACCGTAGCGGCTGATTTTTGCAGAAGTTGTTTTGCCCTTGACGTAAAACTTAACCGTCTTTGACTTGCCGGGGTTTATAACAATATCCTTGTTGCCCTTGAGGTGCAGATGACGGTCGTAAGAATCCTTATCCGCAATGCACGCAGCGCCTTTTGAAATAATCTTAAGCGGTTTAACGCCGTAGTTGCTATACTTGACAACAAAGAAATTGCCTTTTTTGTCGTACTTTGCAAGAGTTGCCGCAAAGTCAGGCTTGCACATAACGACCTTTAACTTGCAGATATAATTCTTGCCGCCGCATCTTGCGGTGATTTTGCAGTTACCAACGCCTTTGGCAACAACTCTGCCGTTTTTGCTGACAGTGGCAATTTCCGTATCGTCTGACTTCCAGACAACCTTGCGCTTGGTATACAGCATTTTAAGAGTTGACGCAGTTTTGTTCTGAAGAACGAGCGACTTTTCGCTTATCCTTACTGTCGGATTCTTAACCTTAACTTTACATACATACTGCGTGCCGTCCTTCAGCGTTGCAGTAACATCGCAGGTGCCGGGCTTAACGCCGATGATATCAACATAATTCTTGTCCCTCAGCACAATTTTTGCAACGGTTTTATCACTTGTTTGCCACCTTGCGCCTGAAATTGTGTTTGACGGCGAAAGTTCGGTAAGCGAAAGCCTTTTTGTAGCGTCGGTGTAAACTGTTGCGGTTGCGGGCAGCTTTGCCTGCTGCGCAAATCCGCCGTAAGTGAACAGACGGAAATTGATTTTCATAATCTGCGCAATGTAATTGGTCCTGAGCGGAATTGCAAACACAGTATACTTGCCTGCAGGCAGCACTTTGGTTGAAGTAAACTGACGTGTTTCAGTGTATTTGTTTTTACTGAGGAGGATGTCAGATTTCTGAATAATCTTCTGTGCGTCGCCATCAAGACTTATGATATAAAGTCTTATACCGTTTTTACCGTCAAGCTTTTTCGCATAGGAGTTGCCGACCTTTTTTTCACTTAAAGCGAACTTGAAATCCGCATAAAGTACACTGTCTGCGCTGAGTGTAAATTTGCGCTGATAGCCGTCTTTTTTAATAAGGTCGCTGTGGGTTTTAAAATCAGTGTAATTAATGTTTTTTGTTATAACAGGATCTTTAGCAAAAGCAACGGTAGTGCCCGGAAGCACCGCGCTGACCAATGCGATTATTGATAATACTAAACAAAGTATTTTCTTCATTAAGGGGGTCACGCTCCAATAGATTTATACATTAATTTCAACCTCTACGCCGAGGAGATCGGCGTTCTTTTCGAGGATAGGATTAACGACTTCATTAAGGAAGTCCGCCGTCTGCTCAGGAGCTCTGCCGACGAAATTCTGCGGCTTGAGGATAGCGAGGATTTCTTCCTTCGTCGTCATAAATGCAGGGTCTGCGGCAATTCTGTCCACAAGATCGTTCTGACCGCCCTCAACCTTAACTACTGCACCGGCAGCCATTGAGTGCTGACGGATTTTTTCATGCAGTTCCTGACGGTCGCCGCCCTTTTTAACAGCGTCCATCATAATATTTTCAGTCGCCATAAACGGCAGCTCGCTCATAAGGCGTGCCTCGATAACCTTGGGATAAACCACAAGTCCGCTTGTGACATTGATGAAAAGGTCAAGGATTCCGTCAATTGCAAGGAATGCCTCGGCAACGGAAACGCGCTTGTTTGCAGAATCGTCAAGCGTTCTTTCAAACCACTGTGCGGAAGCAGTCCACGCGGGGTTGAGCGCGTCAATCATAACGTATCTTGAAAGCGAAGCAATACGCTCGCTGCGCATCGGGTTGCGCTTATATGCCATAGCCGACGAGCCGATCTGATTCTTCTCAAACGGCTCCTCAACTTCCTTAAGATTCTGAAGAAGTCTGAGGTCATTAGAGAACTTGCAACACGACTGAGCAATTAAGCCGAGGCAGTTACACACGATTGTGTCAAGCTTACGCGCATAGGTCTGACCGCTTACGGGGAAACAGGACTTAAATCCCATTTTCTCCGCGATAATCTCATCGAGCGCCTTACACTTTTCGTGGTCGCCGTCAAAGAGTTCAAGGAAAGAAGCCTGCGTACCGGTTGTACCCTTTGATCCGAGGAGCATAAGCGTGTCAAGCACATGATCAACTTCGTTGAGATCCATAACAAGATCCATAAGCCACAGTGTTGCGCGCTTGCCGACTGTTGTGGGCTGTGCCGGCTGGAAGTGCGTAAATCCGAGGCACGGCATATCCTTGTACTCGTCAGCGAACTTTGCAACAGAAGCAATCGCGTTGACGAGTTTCTTTTTTACAAGCAGAAGTGCTTCGCGCATTGTGATAACATCAGTGTTATCGCCAACGTAGCACGAGGTAGCTCCGAGGTGGATAATGCCCTTTGCACTAGGGCACTGCTCGCCGTAAGCGTGAACGTGGCTCATTACGTCGTGACGGAACTTCTTTTCGTACTCCCTTGCAACATCATAATTGATGTCATCAGCGTGAGCCTTAAGTTCGTCAATCTGCTCCTGCGTTACGCCGAGACCGAGCTCGTGCTCAGCCTCTGCAAGCGCAATCCAGAGCTTGCGCCAGGTTTTGAACTTGAAATCCGGCGAGTAAATATACTGCATCTCCTTGCTGGCATAGCGCGCAGCAAAGGGTGAATTATAAGTGTCGTTAGCCATTAGTCAAGACCTACTCTCTTCATCATCTCGGCATACGCCTCTTCTACGCCGCCCATATCGCGACGGAAGCGGTCCTTATCGAGCTTTTCGTGTGTATTGATATCCCAGAAACGGCAGGTGTCGGGGCTGATTTCATCAGCGAGAACGATTGTGCCGTCACTTGTCTTACCGAACTCAAGCTTGAAGTCGATAAGCTCAACGCCGATTGAAGCAAAGTATTCTTTGAGGACATCATTAACCTTGAATGCGAGCTCTTTGATACGCTCAACCTCTTCGCGTGTAGCAAAACCGCATGAAACTGCGTGATAGCCGTTAATCAGCGGATCGCCGAGATCGTCGTCCTTGTATGAAAACTCGATTGACGGGCAAACGAAATCCATACCCTCTTCAAGACCGAGGCGCTTGCAGATTGAGCCTGCCGCACGGTTACGGATAATAACCTCAAGCGGAACGATGGTAACTCTTTTAACTGCCGTCTCTCTGTCGGAAAGCTCCTCAACAAAGTGAGTCGGAACACCGTTCTTTTCAAGCAGCTGCATAAGGTAGTTGCTCATCTTGTTGTTAACAACACCCTTGCCTACGATTGTGCCCTTTTTCTCACCGTTGAAAGCAGTTGCATCGTCCTTGTAGTCAACGATAACGATGTCGTCGTTCTCGGTTGCCCAGACTTTTTTAGCCTTGCCTTCGTAAAGTTGTTCTGTCTTAGTCATAATGATATCCTCCTTGTGTAAACACATATTTTACTGATTAATCCAATTTGATTTCGCCCTCGAACACTGTTGTTGCAGGACCAGTCATAAATACGCTGTCGGCTTCATCGCCGCTCCAGCTTATTTCCAGATCACCGCCAAGCAGGTGAACTGTTACGTCGTTATCGCAGTAGCCGTTAACAATAGCTGCAACCGCGCTTGCACATGCGCCGGTACCGCAGGCAAGAGTCTCGCCCGATCCACGCTCCCAAACGCGCATTTCAAGATTTTTCCTGTCCTGAACGAAGATGAATTCTGTGTTCGTTCTGTCGGGGAAAACAGCGTTATTTTCAAACAGCTTACCTATCCGCTCAACGTCAAATTCTTTGGGCGATCTATCGATAAACACAACTGCGTGGGGGTTACCCATAGAAACGCAGGTCATTCTGTACTCGGCGCCGTCAACCGTAATCGGGTAATCAACCGCTCTGTCACCCTCGCAGATAACGGGAATGTCCGCCGCGTTCAGTGACGGTGCACCCATATCAACCTTTGCGCAGACAACCTCGCCGTTCTCAACTGTTACATCAATATACTTGACCGCGCCCATAGACTCAACAGAAATGCTCGTCTTATCCGTAAGGTGATGATCATATACATACTTTGCAACGCAGCGAATACCGTTGCCGCACATCGCGCCGCGCGAACCGTCGGCATTATACATCACCATTTCAAACTCGGCGTCAGTGCCTTTTTTGATGATTATAATTCCGTCGCCGCCTATGCCGAAATGACGATCGGATAACTTGATTGCCGCTGCGGATTCATCGGCTATGTTCTCTTTAGTGCAGTCAAAGTAAACATAGTCGTTACCACAACCGTGCATCTTTGTAAACTTCATAATCCCGCCTCATTTATAAAGGTTATTGTTTTGCTTATAGATTGGTTTTATATTATATCATTATTACAAGAACCTATCAATAGTTAATGAATATAATTTTAATTAAATGTAAAACTTACCTTTTGTTAATCTGTCACAAAAAAGGATATGATTTTATGTTAATTTGCACAATTTAACTAAAATTTCAAAAAAATTTTGTAACAAAATAACCAAAATAGTACTTGAATTATAGACTCACATCTGTTATTATTAATATGTAGTAATATCATAGTGGGGAAAAAGCGTTTTTCGCTTTTTCTATGGTAAGTAAAATAAGGAGAAAAACTATGGCTCAAATCAAAGATGAATATCAGTTGCCTGTGTACTTATTCCATGACGGAACCAATTACAAGGCATATGAGTTCTTTGGTGTTCATAAGATAAAAGAGAATGCTTACGCGTTCAGAGTATGGGCACCGAATGCAGAGGCAGTCAGTGTTGTAGGCGACTTTAACAACTGGGATGAAAATGCTCACCGTTGCCTTCCAGCCGCTCCCGGAATCTGGGAAGCAATTATCGAAAATGTCAATGTTTATGACTGCTATAAATATGCAATCAAAACAAAAGACGGCAGAACACTGATGAAAGCAGACCCATATGCCGTACATCAGGAAACACGACCTGCAACAGGTTCAAAAGTTTACGAACTTGCAGATTACAAATGGCGCGATAAAAAGTGGCAGGATGAAAAAAGCAAGTCAAATATTCTTGAAAAACCTGTAAACATTTACGAAATTCACTTCGGCTCATGGAAGCAACATGACGACGGCAATTTCCTCACCTATCGCGAGATGGCTGACGAGCTTGTGCCGTATGTCAAAGAGATGGGATACACCCACATCGAAATGATGCCGATTACAGAGTATCCGTTTGACGGATCATGGGGCTATCAGGTTACAGGCTACTTTGCCGCAACCTCGCGTTACGGCGTACCTGAAGATCTGATGTACTTCATTGACGAGTGCCACAAGGCAGGAATCGGCGTAATCCTTGACTGGGTACCTGCTCACTTCCCCAAAGACGCACACGGTCTTTATGAATTTGACGGTCAGTGCTGCTACGAATACACCGACCTCAAAAAGGGCGAGCACAAGGAATGGGGCACACGCGTATTTGACTACGCAAAAAAAGAGGTGCAGTCCTTCCTGATTTCATCCGCAATGTTCTGGGTTGAGAAATTCCACTTTGACGGACTCCGCGTTGACGCAGTTGCTTCAATGCTCTACCTCGACTACGGACGTGAGAACGGACAGTGGTCACCGAATAAAAACGGCGGTCGCGAAAATCTTGAGGCAGTTGAGTTCTTCCAGAAGCTCAACATGGCAATGTTCAAAGAGCAGCCCGGCGTTATGATGATTGCCGAGGAATCAACGGCTTGGCCGATGATTACAATGCCGCCCGATATCGGCGGACTCGGCTTCAACTTCAAGTGGAATATGGGCTGGATGAACGATATGCTCCGCTACACCTCGATGGATCCGCTGTTCAGAAAAGGCAATCACAACTGCATTACGTTCAGCTTCTTCTATGCATTTTCCGAAAACTTTGTTCTGCCGATAAGCCACGATGAGGTTGTACACGGCAAGGCAAGCCTGCTTAACAAGATGCCCGGCGACTACGATATGAAGTTCGACGGTATGCGACTTTTCCTTGCATATATGTTCGCTCATCCGGGCAAGAAGCTGCTGTTTATGGGCAGCGAATTCGGTCAGTTCATTGAGTGGAACTACAAGCAGGGACTCGACTGGATACTGCTTGATTACGACAAACACGCTAAACTCAGGGAATTCACCAAAGAGCTCAACAAGTTCTATAAAAATCACAACGAACTTTGGGAAATTGACTATGGCTGGGACGGATTCCAATGGATCAGCAGCGAGGATAACTGCAACAGCGTAATCGCATTCAGACGTATTAACAAAAACGGCGACGATGTTATTGCAGTATTCAACTGGACGCCGAACAGCTTTGACAGCTACAAAATCGGCGTGCCCGAGTCTGGCAAATACAAGGTAGTGCTTGACACATCGCTTGAAAAGTTCGGTGGCGATAAACCGAGACTTACAGGCACATATAAAACAGTGAACGAACCGATACACGGTTTTGATCAGCATATTGACCTCAAACTGCACGGCCTTTCGGCTATGTACTTAAAAAAGGTTGAGGATAAACCAAAAACAAAAAGCAAGAAATCAGCTAAATAACGGAGGCGTAATATGAAACACAAAACAGATGTTGTAGCGATGCTCCTTGCAGGCGGTCAGGGTAGCCGTCTGGGCGTACTTACCAAGAGCATTGCAAAGCCTGCAGTTCCGTATGGGGGCAACTACCGTATAATCGACTTTCCTCTTTCAAACTGCGTTAACAGCGGTATTTATACCGTAGGTGTGCTCACACAGTACCAGCCGCTTGTACTCAACGATTACCTCGGCAACGGTCAGCCTTGGGATCTTGACAGACTCAACGGCGGCGTGCACGTACTTTCGCCTTACGAGGCTATCGGCGGGGCAGAGTGGTACAAAGGCACAGCAAATGCAATTTACCAGAACATTGCATTTATTGAAAAATATGATCCCGAGTATGTTGTTATCCTTTCGGGCGACCATATTTACAAGATGAATTATGCAAAGATGATTGACTTCCACAAGAAAAACAACGCTGACTGCACAATCGCTGTTCTTGAAGTTCCGTGGGAAGAAGCTTCCCGTTTCGGCATCCTTGCAACTGATGAAAACAATAAGATTTACGAATTTGCAGAGAAACCAGCTGAGCCGAAGTCAAACAAGGCTTCGATGGGTGTTTACGTTTTCTCCTGGGACAAACTCCGCAAATATCTTATTGAGGACGAGGCTAATCCGGATTCTTCAAACGACTTCGGTAAAAACATAATTCCTACAATGCTCGCTGACGATCAGAGAATGTTTGCATTCCCGTTCAAGGGCTACTGGAAAGATGTTGGTACCATCGATTCACTCTGGGAAGCTAACCTCGACATCATCAATCCGAATGTTGACCTCGATCTTTCGGACAAGACATGGAAGGTTTACTCTCGTAACCCGATGTCACCTCCGCACTACATCGGCGAGGACGCTGTTGTTGAGAATTCATCAATCGGCGAAGGCTGCGAGATTGACGGCGTAGTTGACTATTCTGTTGTATCTCCCGATGTTATTATTGAGAAGGACGCAGAGGTTAAGTACTCAGTAATTATGCCGGGCGCAGTTATCAAGGAAGGCGCTAAGGTTTACTATTCAATCGTTGCCGAAGACGCTGTAATAGAAAAAGGCGCTCAGATCGGCGAAATCCCGGAACAGCTTGAAAACAGCGAGGACTGGGGCATTGCAGTAATTGGCTCGAATGCAACAATCACAGAGGGCAAAAAGATTGCTCCAAAAGAAATGATATCATCAGGAGAGGAGGTATAAGAGTATGAACGGAAAGAAAGTTCTTGGCTTAATTTTTGCAAATATTCACGAGGAAGCGCTTGAATCGCTGACCAATATGAGAAC
>CAYZPT010000077.1:0-9642 GCA_964480285.1 uncultured Bacteroides sp. | reverse complement strand
CTAACATTTCGTCACGTATTGCGCTCACCGTTTCATCGCAGATTGACTCGCGTACAATTCTTGACACCGGCGGAGCTGAAAAATTGCTCGGTCGCGGCGATATGCTTTACTCACCGATTGGCGCAAGCAAGCCGCAACGTGTGCAGGGTTGCTTTATCAGCGATGAAGAGGTAGAGGAGCTTTGCAATTATATCAAAAAGCAGGGCGAGAGCGAATATTCCGACGAGATTCAGAAGGAAATTGAAAGCAAAGCCGCGCAGGAGAAGGGTGCTTCACCGTTTGACGACGACGGCGACGGTAACGAAGCGCTTGATCCGCTGTTTGAAAAGGCAGTTGATGTTGTGCTTGACAGCGGCAGGGCTTCTACTTCCTTCCTGCAGCGCAAGCTTTCAGTTGGCTATTCGCGTGGCTCCAAGATTATGGATCAGCTTGAGGATAAGGGCATAATCGGCCCTCAGGACGGCGCAAAACCGCGTGAAATACTGATAAACAGACAGCAGTGGATTCAGATGCAGGCGCAGGGTCCGGCGCCCGAATTCACAGCAGAGAATACTGAACAACTCTCTTTTGACACACCAATTGAGCCAACAGTCGACGAGGACGACGCACCCTTTTAATGAATCAGTTTTTACCGATAAATAAAAGTGATATGACCGCAAGAGGATGGGACGAGGTTGATTTTGTGTACATCTCGGGCGACGCTTACGTTGACCATCCCTCTTTCGGTGCGTCCATAATAACACGAGTCCTTGAAGCCAAGGGCTTTAAAGTAGCCGTACTTTCCCAGCCTGACTGGAAAAGCGCGGCTGATTTTGTTCAGTTCGGCAAGCCGCGACTTGCGTTTCTGATTACCTCGGGAAACATTGATTCTATGGTCGCGCATTACACCGTTGCCAAGAAAAAACGTTCAAAGGACGCGTACACCGCCGGCGGCGTTATGGGCAAGCGCCCAGACAGAGCAGTGACGGTTTACACAAAGAAAGTCAAGGAGCTTTACCCCGACGTTCCCGTAGTTATCGGCGGGCTTGAAGCCTCGCTACGCCGCTTTGCGCACTATGATTACTGGAGCGACAGCGTGCGCCCGAGCATACTTATTGAATCCGGCGCAGACCTGCTTATTCACGGTATGGGTGAAAACCAGATTATTGAGGTTGCCGAGCGCCTTGGCAGCGGCGAGAGTATAGAAACCCTGCATGATATAAAGGGCACAACCTACGCTGTTGACGTGCGCGAAACGCCGTATGTCGGCACCGAATGCCCGAGCTTTGAGAATGTAAAATCATCAAAAAAAGAATACGCCAAAGCCGCGCGGATTCAGCAGGACGAGCAGGACCATATCCGCGGCAGAGTAGTCAAGCAGAAGCACGGCAAAACTATGGTCGTGCAGAATCAGCCAATGCCGCCGCTCACCACCGCGGAGCTCGACTGGGTTTACTCGCTGCCGTATGCGCGTACATACCACCCGATTTATGAAAAACTCGGCGGCGTTGCGGGTATTCAGGAGGTTGAGTTCTCAATCACCCACAACCGAGGTTGCTTCGGCGCGTGCAACTTCTGCTCAATCGCTTTTCATCAGGGCAGGTACGTCACCACCCGCAGTAAGGAGAGCATAATTGAAGAAGCGGAGATGCTCACGCATCTGCCGAATTTTAAGGGTTATATTCACGATATCGGCGGACCTACCGCAAACTTTCGCAAGCCGTCCTGCGCTTTGCAGGAGGAGCATGGGCTCTGCAAGGGCAAAAAGTGCCTTGCACCGCAGCCCTGCCCGAATCTTACAGCCGACCACAGCGAATACCTTGATATTCTGCGTTCAGTGCGTAAACTCCCGAACGTCAAAAAGGTGTTTATCCGCTCCGGTATACGCTATGATTATCTGCTTGAGGATAAGGACGACGCCTTCTTCCGCGAGCTTGTCAAGTACCACGTCAGCGGACAGCTCAGGGTAGCGCCCGAGCACTGCTCGGCGGCTGTTCTTGATAAGATGGGCAAGCCGCATATTGAGGCGTATATCGAGTTCTCAAAGCGCTATTTTCAGTATACAGGCGAGGTTAACAAGGAGCAGTACCTCGTGCCGTATCTTATGTCAAGTCACCCCGGCTCAACGCTGAACGAGGCTATCGAACTTGCGCTTTTCTTAAAGAAAAATCACATCAGACCCGAGCAGGTGCAGGACTTCTACCCGACGCCCGGTACAATCTCAACCGCTATGTATTATACGGGGCTTGATCCGTACACAATGGAGGAGGTCTACTGCACTAAAAATCCGCATGAAAAGGCACTCCAGCGCGCTTTGTTGCAGTACTATAATCCGAACAGCAGGCAGCTCGTTGAAGAAGCCCTCCGCCGCGCTCACCGCACTGACCTTATCGGCACGTCCGACAAATGCCTTATCCGTCCTTCAAACAAAAGGGGCAATAACGGTAAAAAGTACAATTCAAAAAAACACAGATAATATCCTGCATTATTGTGGTGAAAATATGAAAGAAAATGCATTACAGACCAAAAACCGAATAGACTGGATCGATTTAGCCAGAGGCGTCGGCGTGCTTCTGGTAATATTCGGTCATACAAAAATTCCGTATTTTGCCGCTTATCTTTCATATGCCTTCCATATTCCGCTGTTCTTTATGATTTCCGGAATATGCTTTAAAGTTAATGATGTATCATTCTTTGATTTTTTAGTTAAAAAGATCAAAACAATTATTATTCCGTATATCTTCTGTTCGTTTATAATTCTGATCAACTTAACGCTTAACGATACTTTAGCAAACGGCTTTTCATCGGCTGTATTGATAGATAACTGCAAAAAGCTGATTGTACAGCGGCATTACCAGACAGTTTGGTTTTTAGCGTGCCTTTTTATTTGCGAAATACTTGCATATTTCATCCTGAAATACATAAAAATAAAGCCGATTGTTTTAGGCGTTGCAGTTTTACTGTTCGGTATATCGTTTCTCTACAGTAAATATTACGGCGATATCGCTCTGCCGTGGGCAATTGACCTTGTGCCTGCAACACTGCCGTTCTTGCTAATCGGCTACACGTTCAAGGATTACCTTAAAACGCTTGATATTAAGTTTAAGTTCCCCATAATGCTCATCTGCCTTATGATGAGCTTGGTGTGTAACTCTGTGAATATTAAGATGTTTGATATCAGACAGGTCAATATGTTCTTTAACATTTACGGTAATTATGTTCTGTTTGTTCTTTCATCTTTATCGGGCTCTGTTGCTGTAATCGGTTTGGCGCAGATAATCAGCAAAGTATGGGCTGTAAATTATATCGGTGCAAATTCCATTCCGTTTTTTGCATTTCATCAGACTTTGTTTTATATAATCAATCAGCTTCTCGGTAAGCCGGAGTTCGGCAGAAGACTGTATTTAACGGCGTATTGGTTTGTTATTATTGTTGCGGTAATACTGGTAATTTACCCGTTTAACGAACTGCTCATCCGCACCCGCTTGTGCGTACTTATCGGCAAAAGCAAACCGATAAAAAAGCAATAGCAAAGGCAGGCGTTATGCCTGCCTTTAGTCGTTATAGTGTAGTATTTGTATGTGCTTGTTTTCGCCTTTTTGCACTTCATCTGTCTGGGCGACATCAAAATCCACGCCGTAATACGAACCTAATTCCCGGGAGTACTTTTTCGTCTCCTTCTCACATAACTTCAGTTCAACGGTGTCGTCAATTAAATACACAGTCACCCAATCGGCGTCAGTATGACAGATGTTGCAAAGTTGGTCATAAATCTCTTTTCCGTCAAGCGTTTTAGCAGCGTTTACAGGGTCGTCAACACGAATGTAAATTCTCTTGGGGTAGCCTGTAAATTGTAAAAAGCTTTCGATACTGTTTTTATCAACTTTACTGCCTGTCCGGAGCGTTATCTGCTGAGACTCGTGAGAAAAAACACAGTATCCGCAGATGTTTTCATTAACCCTTTCTTTCAGGTATTCAGCCGACAATTCACTGATTTCGTCAAGCTGATAGTCGTCCTCATAGGGCGTTGTTAGTTTTCCGCATACTTTAAATTGTTTGCCTTTATAATCAAAATCAGCCACTGCAATACTTTGTTCTAAAAGCTTTATGGGTAGACCGCCATCTTGGAAATATAACTCAGACGGAATAACCTTTTTCGTTTTTATGTCCTTTATTGAAATATCATATTTTTTTGCAATATAGATTTTTGATTCAGCAGCAAATATGGCGCCGGTAATTGGCTTGATGCAAACACCGAGTAAAATGATGCAAGCAAGGATAATGAATACTGTTCTTATTCTTCTTTTCTTCATATCATCACCTCGTCTTTATTATATATTTGCAGCCCAATATAGTAAATAGTTTGACTAATTAGTTTAGATTTATTTTATATTTGACTTGATAAATTCGTCTTTACGTGGTATTATACTTCTCGCAGCATAATCATATAGTGCTGCTGTGCATTATCAATTACAAATCAAAAAGCAGGTTCGTTTTCGACCGCTGCCAGTGGCAGATTAAGGGAGAAAAAAGAACTGTGTAGCGGTCTGAATTTTGCCGCCGCTCCAAGGCGAGAAAAATTCAGGGCACCGCCCACCGTATAACCGTAAATTTTATAGGCACCGCAAGAGTACCGCGTTCTTATAAATTTAATAAACACGCACCTGTGGTGGAATTGGCAGACACGCTAGATTTAGGATCTAGTCCGAGAGGGTGCAGGTTCAAGTCCTGTCAGGTGCACCATAAAAAGCAGCAAGTATATTCTTGCTGCTTTTTGTGTGTAATAACTTGGACAGTCATAGCTGAATTGTTGTTTGTTGGTTGGTTTTATGATATAATACATATTGTTTCTTTATTAAAATAATTAGAGGTGAAAAATGAACAGACAAGGCTATTAGCGAATTTTTTTTCGATTTGATAAAAACTTTTTTAAAACTTAACTGGTTTTGAAAAACAGATTTTCAGAAAACCCAGTATTTATGCAGCTTGATAAGGCAAAGGAAATTCTTGGTTTTATTCCTGCTTATATTGAACTTGGCGATTACAACGGCGCTATCAGCCGCGCATATTATGCTGCGTTCCATTCCCTGAAAGCATTAGAGGTTCTTGAAGGATATGATTCAAAGAAACACTCCGGTGTTATTTCGCATTTTCGTCAAGAGTATATCAAGACGGGAAGAATAAATGCAGAATTATCAAAGACAATTGGCAGATTGCAGGAAGCGAGAGGCGCCAGTGATTACGATGTTGCAATGCGTTTTCAACTTATTGATGCGCAGGAAGCATTTGAAAATGCAAAAACTTTTGTCGCTGAAATTGAAAAGTATATAAACGAGCAAATAGCAAAGGCTTCGGAGTGATCCGAAGCCTTTATCTATTTGTATTTTCTGCGTTATGCTAATAAATGTATTTATTTGGAAGTAGATTTAACATCATGCTTCCTTTTTAATTATACTTAATTATGATATAATTAATAAAATTGCGATATATTTTTGATTTTTCGGCACTACCTTATGAAAGGCTTTTCAAAAAGCGGAAAGGAGGTATCTGATGCAGGACAAGGGAAGTATAAACAACCGCCTGTTAAAGCAGGCATATGAAAACTATCACGAAATAATATATAAATACTGCTACTCCCGCCTCGGTGAGTACTGTGACTTGGCTGAAGATTGTATGCAGAATGCATTTATTATATATTATCAGAAGCTAAATTCAGGCGAAAATATACAGTCGCCCAAAGCGTACCTGTACAGAATTGCCGAAAACATCGTTAAAAAAACAAAAGCGCAGCAGACAAAACGAAACAGCAAAATAATACCGCTTGAAGAGGCATACGAAATCAGCGCGCCAGAAATTGATATTTCAGCGGCAGAACTTGATTATGACGAGATAAAAGAAATTCTGATTTCAGATTTAAGCGTGGCGGAGCAACTGCTCTATGAACAAAAATACGTTCGCGGGATGTCGCTTCAGGAGATAGCGGATTTTTACGGAATAGAACCTACGGCAGCCGCAAACCGAACGTCACGACTACGGAAAAAGATTGTTAAACAGATATCCCCCGTTCTAGAAAAATACACGGAAGGAGAACCAAAATGAACATAACGGTTAATCAGAAAAGCATCGCTTACATTCTTGATGAACAGCGTTGTAATAATGATATCAGATACTATCTTAATAAGATAATTGACTTTGAAATTGAAAAAGAGAATCCCGACACAGATCTTCTCGATAACTGCACAGAGCTTCTTTTTGAGATTGAAACAGGCTCTGTATCATCGTTTGAGAGTGCCGAGGCAATGCTCAAAATCTGCAAAAAGAGCGTTGTTAAAAACAGTCGTACAAAAAGGCAGATTGCAGCGGTAATTTTAATTGTGCTTGTTGCTTCTGGCGCGCTTTTACAGACAAATCCGGCTATCGCAGAGCAGACCAGGGATATGTTCAGCCACATTGCGAGCGTCCTCGGAATAGCTGCTGACGATACGGATACAGGCAAAAGCGAAATTGTGTCGATTTACGCCGAGCTTGGGGAAAACATTAACTTAACCGTAAAAAGCGAGGATGAGATTAATACCGATAACACCTCGATTATTGCGGTGGACGAACACGATTTTGAAAGAGCTGTTCCAATGTCAGAATGCAAGGTCAGCAAGGAACAAATCGATAGCACTCATATTATGGTAACTTATTCCTATGAGGGTTGCGCCTGCTCAATCGTTTATACTCTGGAGGTTTAATAATGAAAGCTTTAAATAAATCAATTTGTATCATACTTGCGATGGTACTCGCGCTTGTACAGTTTCCAATTTTGACTCTTGCTAAAAACGAGAGTGTTCCTTCGTATGAGGCTCAGCAAACCAATGTTGAGTCTCAGGACGGGAAGTGGAAGTACGATATAGCGCTCGATATAAACAACGAGCCGCGCGTGTGGATTACTGATTATCTCAAATACACAACTGTCGGCGATGAGTTCGTTATACCGGGGAAAATTGACGGTATGCGTGTTCAGAGCGTTGAAATGACGTCATATGTAAGCTTGAATAATTGTACCAAAATAGTGTTTGAAGAAAACGTTGAAAGAGTAGCGGGAACCTTTATGCACTTTTTGACGGGCACACAGATTGAATTTCCGTCAACGCTATTAATGATAGATTCCAATACTTTTTTGCAATCGAAAATCAAGTCTATCAATTTTCCGGACGGGCTTCGCGCTATCGGTTCAACCGCTTTTCAGAGATGTACTTTTACAGACACGGATATAGTCCTGCCCGAAAGCATTGAGCTTATCGGCGACGGTGCGTTCGACCAGTCCAACATCACATCCGTTAAAGTCGGCGCAAAGGCGAATTTCAGCGCTTCAAATTTTTCGCAGACGGTGGGTGTTTATATAGACAGCGCTCCGGAGTATCCCGTTATGCCTTTTTCAAACTGCAGCAGTCTGAAAAAGGTTGAAATTGACGAAAACAATCCGTATTTCAAGACAGTGGACGGCACGGTGTATTCATGTGACGACCAAGAACTTATTTTCATTAATTCTTACGCGCCGGACTACGTGATTCCCGACAGCGTGGAGTACATCTGCCCAGGCGCATTAAATAACAAAACCTTTGACAGCATTTATATTCCTTCAAATATTAACAAGTTTGGCTTTGTTGCTTTCAGCGGTTCAAAAATCGGCAAGGTCATTTTCGCCGACGATTGCGCCTATGAAAGCATATACAGTGAAAATTTCACAAACTGTAAAATAGACGAGATTACCATTCCGAAGAGCATCAAAAGAATTGACAGCGAAGCGTTCAAAAAATGCGGGATTAAAAGGCTGTACTTTGAAGAAGGCTCCGAGCTGACAGAAATCGGTATGCGGGCATTCAGCCAAAACGATATTGAAACAATAGATTTAACCAACTGCAAATATCTCACAAAGGCTTATCAATACGCGTTCAGCGGAAACGGTGAGTTAACGTCGGTAGATATGACTGACGTTCCTATGGAAGAGATCGGTCAGAGTATGTTTTCAGGCTGTTATAAGCTCAGGGATTTCAAAATATCAAAATATTCAAGGATAATCTGGTATGATGCTTTTTACAATGACAGGGAGCTTGAAAGTATTGATTTGAGCCATATAGCTAAGCTTGTTGACGGTGACCCGTTTGAAAGCTGCGAAAAAATCAATATTTCCGATTATCTTTTGTCAAGCGGCACAACCGACGACGGATACGAGTATAACGAGTTCAAGGACCACGTTTCAATAATCGGATACAGCGGCGAATCGAACGAGCTCGTTATTCCCGATACAATCAACTCCAAGCCCGTAACTGATATTGCGTGGCGCGTCAACTTCGTTTTGCACGACCAGTATATTCAGAGCGTAACGCTCCCGTCAAATCTTGAATTCATTTGCGAGAAGGCTTTTTACAGTAAAAAAGTACAGGAAATAAACGATTTTCCTGCAACACTTCGCTATGTCGGTGAAAGTGCTTTTGGGGGCTGCAGCTTCACAAGCCTTAAGCTCAATGAAGGTCTTGAATACGTGCTTCCGGGTGGTATTGGTGGTCTGCTTACAAGTCTTGAAATTCCCGATTCCTTAACGCGCTATTCGGGAGGCGTCAGTAAAACGGTGAGAACTCTCACTATCGGCAAAAACATCGAAAACGTCAAGGCTGTTCTTGACAGCGCAAACTATAACAAAAAGGTTATGAAGGTAACCATCAGCGCAGAAAACCCGTACTACTGCCTTGAGCAAGGTGTGCTTTACGACAAGGACAAGACGGAAATTTTCGGGTATTATCCGTATTTCAACATTCTCGATACTACGCTGAATTATCAGATACCCGAAACTGTTAAGATAATTCACGATAACGCCTTTTACGATACAAAGATTATCCGCGAGCTTAACATACCCGACGGTGTTGAATATATCGGCAAATTCGCCTTTTACGGCTGCAGCACTATTAAGAATATTACCATACCAGCCAGTGTTAAGTATATCGGCAAATATGCCTTTATGGAGTCGGGCGCAACGAGCGCAACATTTGCTGACGGCTTCAAAATGGAAACGCTTGACGGCACGTTTGCGCACTGTAAGGATTTGAAGAGCGTAACATACGGAGATGTGGATATTAAAAAGCTTTTAGGTACATACATAGGCACCGGCATTAAAAACGTTGATATTCCCGAAAGCGTTGAGGTCTTACGTTCAACGTATTTTATCACTGACCTGTCAAACGTCACCGAACTTAAGTTGCCTGCGGGATTAAAAGTCCTGGGCAACGGCACTTTTGACTCCAGCAATCTCGGAGCAACGCATATCACTTTCCCCGACGGAGTAACGTCAATAGGCGGTTGGGCTTTTTGCAAGTGTAAAAACCTTAAAAGTATAGACTTCAATAACGTAACATATCTCGGAAGGTCGGCGTTTGCCTGCTGTACCTCGCTTGAAAGCGTCGACTTGACGGGCATAACATATTTTGCAGAGAATCACAGCGGAACGTTCACGGAATGTCCGAACCTCAAAAAGATTACGTTTAACCGCACAGACGGAGAATACGACATTGACGAAAGCGCAAACCGATGCAATTCCTTAATTGAAACCGTTGTTATCGGTAACGGTGTAAAAAGAATTAAACGCAAGGCGTTCGCAAATTGTAAAAATCTTGAAACAGC
>CAYZPT010000076.1:0-9950 GCA_964480285.1 uncultured Bacteroides sp. | reverse complement strand
TGGTTTGCCGCCGCATATAACATCGACAACAGGCATGGATGCACTCACTCACGCTGTTGAGGCTTACATCGGTAAGAGCAACGTAAAAGCTACTATTGAATATGCCGAGGAGGCTACCAAGTTAATTCACGAGAACTTGGAGAAGGCTTACATCGACGGAAAGGATTTAGACGCCAGGGGCAATATGCTCAAGGGCTCGTACCTCGCAGGCTGCGCGTTCACGCGTGCGTTTGTAGGTTACGTTCACGCTATTGCGCATAACCTCGGCGGACTGTACGGAACGCCGCACGGTCTTGCAAACGCAGTTATTCTGCCGTATGTGCTTGACTGGTACGGGGACGCCGCTTATCCGCAGCTTGCAAAGCTTGCTGATATTATCGGCATAACAACTCCGTCAATGTCCACAGCCGAAAAGGGCAGGGCGTTCATTGCCGAAATCAGACGTATGAACAAGGCAATGGATATCCCCGAGAAGTTCGACTTCATTAAGGAAGAAGACTTGCCGACTCTCATCGAGCGTGCGCTCAAAGAGGGCAACCCGGGCTATCCTGTACCGAAAATTATGGATAAGAACGACTGCGAATTTGTTATTCGTTCGTTTATGGCATAAGAAAAAAGACTTCCTGCGGGAAGTCTTTTTTCAGTTAGCAGTTAGCAGTATGCAGTTAGCAGTTGTTGGGTGAGCTCTGCTTGGAGCGGGCGGATGGTATCCGCCCCTACATATTTCAACAAAAAGCGGGGGCGTTGTCTTTTATTTTACACTATGCAAAATTTGTCAGTTAACATTTTGTTAACAATTTTGACAAAATCCCTTGACTTTGTCATAAAATTATATATAATTAAGTTGGTATATATTTTGTTTGATATTTTTGCGCGCGAGGCTTTGCCTCATATGCAGGAATATGTGGTCAGCGAGCAAATACCAAAAACAATGCTTCCCTTGTGTAAAGGGAGGTGGATGCGAACTTGTGAGCAGACGGAGGGATTGAAACAACCCCTCAGCCTCGCAAGTTCGGCAGCTCCCCTTACACAGGGGAGCCTAATAAACAAGAAAGGATTTGATAGAAATGAGAATATCAAAGAAAACAATTGCTATTGTTCTTTCCGTTCTTATGGCTGTATCAATGATGCCGTTCACGGTGTTTGCGGCTCCTCCGGGAAGCGGCGACAGCGGCGACATCGGATCTGGACTGAACACTGGAGCAGAAGTAACTGAACACACAGACGGCTTCCTTGTAAATGGCACAGACCACTATGCAACTTTTGCAGCGGCTTATGCAGCAGCAACTTCAGGCAACACAATTAAGTTCCTTGAGGATGCCACCATTAACACCGGCTCTTCTTCAAGCAGCAGATTTGCAATTGCAAAGTCATTAACTATTGACGGTAACAATCATACCGTTACAATCAATAACCGTGGCTTTGGTGTTGGTATGAATGCTTCCGCACCCGTTGATGTTACCTTTAAGGATATAACTATCACCAACAGTACAAACGGTGGTCGTTGTGTTGACACACGCGGTAACCTCAATTCGCTTACTCTTGATAATGCAACTCTTAAGACAACCGGCACATCAGGTTACCTGCAGCCCCTCACAATCGGCGGCAATCAGGCTTCAACTGCAACGGTTAACATTACCAATAGTACGATTCAGACCAGCAATGATGGTTCGAAGGGCTATGCAATCATCACCTTTAACCCTGTTGATATGACTATTGAAGACAGCACTATCAAGGGCTGGGCTTGCATTTATGCAAAGGGTGTTGACGGCTCTGCAGGCTCTGCAAGTTCAACCTTCACTGCTACCGGCAGCAATTTTATTTCAAAGAATACGAATTCCGGTTTAACCAATGCATTCGGTACACTTGTTGTTGAGGATTCTAACATCAATTTTGATATTAGCGATTGCGATATCTCAATTGACGGTGAAGCTAACCACCAGTTCCTCTTCACAAATAACGTTGAATATCTTAAACAGTATGTAGACGCGGATGCTGAAATTGAAGATGTTACCGTTGCTCTTGGCGAAGGCAATAATGTTGAGCTTAAGGCAATGGGTGACTTCTCAATCGGCGAAACGGATGATGTAACACTTGTTATAAGCGGCGGTACCTTCAGCGCGCCTGTACCTGATGAATTTTGTGCAGACGGTTACACAGGAGTTGACAACGGTGACGGCACTTATGGTGTTACAACAACTGACGGTTATGTTGCAAAGGTTGACGGCGTGCTTTATGCCGACCTTGAGGACGCTATTGATGCTGCACAGGCAGCCGGCATTGACACTGTAACACTTGTTAACGATGTTGACCTTACTTCGTATGAGCCTAAAGGACAGCATAGGATTGATATTTCAAATGTTACCATTGACCTTAATCAGCATACATTTACTGCTTCAGGTCGTTGGGGCGTTCTCTTTGAAGGAACAAATGCAACAATCAAGAATGGTACAATGGAAGCAATTGATAACTCAGACGCTACCGGATATCAGTATGGTGTTTACGTTTGGGGTGGAGACGGTTCAGACAATATGCCCGACCCTGCACAGAAGGCTTCTGTTACATTAGAAAACCTTACTGTTAACTACGGTATTCACACTTATAATGCCGAAGTAACTGTTAAGGATTGCGACGTTACAGGAAGCAGCGCGTATTATGCTATTTGGGCTGACTGCGAATCAACAGTTAACGTTGAAAGCGGTAACTTCACAACAGGCGGCGCAGCTGTCCTTGGTACTGCTCAGTATCAGCATACTTTGTTCGGACACATCAATGTTGAAGGCGGTAACTTCACAGTTCCCGCAGGCAAGAAGCTTATTCAGAACGGTTCTTCTTGCGAAACTTCAAACACTCAGTTCAAGGGCGGTACTATTAAGAACGCTAACGGTACTGTATTCGAGGTACTCGACGAGAACCTTGCACCTAACTACGCACAGAATATGACAACCGGTGAAGTTTTTAAGACTGCTGCTGAAGATGCGCAGAGCATTGAGGTTGCTGACACAATCACCGAAAACTTCTACATCGACGAAGATTTCTACGGCGAAGACGCAAAAGTTCAGATTACTTACAACCACAACAGTAACGCAAGCGAGACACCTGACTTCAAGACTGAAACTGTAGATATTGATACTCTTCCGGCAGTTGACGGCGGTCGTAAGATTTCAATTCCTCAGGCACCTGCACAGATTACAGAGCCTGTAGAAATTAACATCATTAAGAATGATGTTGTTGTTGAAACTTATGAAACCAACGCATACGAATATTGCCGCGCAATCCTTGAAGACTCCACACAGCCTGCAGAGCTTAAGGAAGTTGCAGAGTCAACTCTTGACTATGCAGCAGCTGCACAGCTGTACTTCAACTACAACACCGGCAATATGGCTACAAAGGATGTAGCAGGCGACTTCTACAACGACGTTAACAACGCAGACCTTTCAGGCGTTGCAGGCTTCGTGTCAAGACCTGCTGGCTTTGTAAGCGCTAGTATGGTTGTTAAGTCAGATCTTGAAGTTAACTTGCTTTCAACAGGTACCTTTGCAGTATCAGGCGCAAGCCTTGATACAACCAGAGGCGGTTCAAGATTTGCTGCAACAGCAACCGGCAAGAACGGTGCTTACTATGTATTAAACGTTACAGGTATTGAGCCGGCAAATATGAACAATACTATTACAGTTAACACCGATCAGGGTGACGTTGTATTTACAGCAAATACAATTATGAAAGCTTTGTCGAACAGCAGCAACGCTAAGGTTGCAACGCTCGCAAAGGCATGCTACCTCTACGGTGTAGCTGCTGAGAATTACTTTGCATAAGGAGGGAAACACAGTGAATAAAATGGAATATAAAGAGCCTGAATTTACAGTTGTGAATACCTCAGCAGAGGACGTTCTCACTGCATCATATCAGACCGGTCAATTTGAAACCGGTCCGGAGTCCATTATCGGATTCTAACCTGATAAACAAAAGGGGCTGCCCCATAACAGGGCAGCCCTGATTGCACTGTATAACGGACGGGTAGTGCTCGTCCCTACGATGGCAGTAAGCCACAAGTAACCGTAGGGACGACCAGTGGTCGTCCGTAAAGTATGACGACTCAGCAAAACTAACTATAAAAACAGGGGAAATAATATGGATTCTAAATATATTAAGGAAAAGGGCTCCGGCTCTAACTCCAAATATATAAAAAATAAGGACGACAGAGGCTACGGTCACAGCCATAGATCCGGCGATAATCGCAGCGCTGACGGACTCAGCGGCAGAGCGCGTTACCTTGAAATGCTCGAGCGTGAGCAGGAAATGAAGGACACTTTGGAATTGATAGAAGGTGACCACACCGCGCAGGAAAGAATTGCCAAGCGCGAAGCCGCTAAAAAGGCAGCCGCCAAACAAGAAGCTGCTAAAAAAAGAGACGAAAACGAGAAAAAATCAAGCGGCAAGGCTGCTTCTAAACTTAAGATTACTCAGGGCGCTGAGGGCAGCGGCGTGGCATTTTCTTCTTCAAATGAGATCGAAGCAAAGCCGCTCGCCAACGAGGACGAGGACGACAAGGTGTTCAGAAAGGTGATTATCCGCAATATTATCACCTGCTCGATACTCGCGGTTATATCGTTTTTGCTGCAGATTGCAAGCTTCCATGTGCCGCTTACGCCAAGTATGACGAGGCTGGATTTATCCGCGATCCCAGAGCTGCTTGCAGCAGTTTCGTTTGGTCCTATCGCCGGTGTTGCAATTATAATTATTAAAAACTTATTTTATGTGCTCATTCTGGGCAATGCAGTTACGGCAACCGCCGTTTCAAACGTTATTCTGGATTCGATATTTGTCGGTGTGGCAAGCTTTATCTTTGCGCGCGGAATGTTCTCTCCGATGGCGATTGAAAAGCGTATGATGGAAGATCCTGAGGGAATGCGCGATGCGCGCGGTCCGATGATTATTAAAAGCGGCTTAATCGGCGCATTGGTAACGACTCCGATTTCTTACTTCGCGGTGATGAATGTCGTTTATCCGCTTATTTTCCGCCTTTACAATTCGCAAGGTTATAACGAAGCGATGTTTGTTGCAGAGTACAATAAAGCGCTTCATATGCTCAACAGCTATCTTCCTTCGCCGCTGAACGGCATTGTAACCGAGATTACAACGCTCTCAAAGGGCGTGATGGTTTACAACCTGCCAATCACATTTGCCAAGCTGATGTTTGTAACAATTTTCGTTGCAATTGTGTTCAGATGGCTCAGCAAAGTCCTGTTCTACCGTCCGAACATAGACCCGGACGACGTGGCAGCGATGCGTAAAAAACAGCAGGCGCAGCGTAAAAAATAAAATATGAATTGTAAAACCCCTGTATACGTTGAGCATACAGGGGTTGATTTTTGTGATTTACTTTACAAGATTATTAGCATTTTGCATTAAAACGTCGATTGCATCCTGACCGTACTTCTTGGTCAGTGCGTTAACGCCGGCTTCATATTCGGGCGGGCGAGTGTCAAGATTGTGCGCGTCCGAGCCAATCAGCATAACTCTGCCGTTTTCAAAATGCTTAAACAGCTTTTTGCGAACAGCGCGCGGTGCGTCCGCGAACGAACTGATGTTCACCTGCGGCAGACAGCCGATTTCAATCAGATCGTCAAGCTTATACTTGTCCTCCATAAGTGCTCTGTAACGCTCAATGTGGGCGAGTACCGGACGGACGCCGAAGTCGCAGTAAAGATTCATCAGCCGGTCAATTTCCGCTTCGTTAAACGGTGCGGAAAACGGATGCTCAATCAGCACGTAATCGCTGCCTGCAATCTTTAAATCGTCAATATTATCGTTGTTGAAAAGGTACGGGCTTATATACACCTCGGCAGCAGGGTACAGAGTCGGCGAACCGCTCGGAAGTGCCTTGAGAAGTGCATTTAAACCTGCGTCACGGCGCCTCAAAAAATCATCGAGCGAAATTGTATCAGAGTAATAGTGCGGTGTAAGCACTATTTTTTTTGCACCCTGATCTTTCAGCCGCTCAATCATTTTCAGGCTGGTTTCCACATCCTGCGATCCGTCGTCGATGCCCGGGATAATGTGGCAGTGCATTTCAACAAGATTATCAATAATCATACTTTTCAGTATATCCTCTCAAACTCAGGGCTAAGATTGCCTTAGCGCAGCGAGTTATTTATTTGGATTATAGCTGTTATCGTTAAGCAGTGATTCGTTACTAAGATTGCTTGGCGGGGCAGGAGTAGGATTAGCATACGTTGAGTAGTTACTCTCATAGGTGCTGTTGGACAGATTTGTTCCGCCGCCGTAAACGCCGTAGTTGCCGTAACTGCCGTAGGCACCGTATCCACCATAGCCACCGTATCCGCCATAGCCGCCGTAGCCTCCGTATCCGCCGTAGCCTCCGTATCCGTATCCGCCGTAACCGCCATAGCCGTAGCCGTAACCGTAGCGGCTGTAGCCATATCTGCCGTAGCCGTAGCGCCTGTAACCGGAGTACTTGTACTTGCCGGTTGAAGTCGGCTCAACAAAGTTGATGATAAAGCCGATGATTTTTGCATCAATGAATTCAAGCGCAGAGATTGTACGCTCGATTTCAGGGTGTGTAGACTGATTGTAACGTACTACGAGTACAACGCCGTCGGATTCTTTGATAAGCGGAAGTGCATCCGATACAATGTTAACAGGCGGTGTATCAATGATGATATAGTCAAAGTCGTTGCCGATTTCACGCAGGAAGTTTTCCATAGGTTCTGAACCGAGCAGCTCTGCCGGGTTAGGCGGAACTGTACCTGAGCAGATTACGGACAGATTTTCAAACTCTGTCGGGTGAATAACCTGGAACAGATCGACTTTGTCACTTTGTGTGTTAAATACGCTGGAACCGAGATAGTTTGTGAGTCCCGGAGCGTTCGGAATACCGAAATAGTGGTGGATCTTAGGCTTACGAAGGTCCGAGTCGATAAGCAGTACCTTCTGACCTGCCTGCGCAAATGTAATTGCAAGGTTGATAGTGGTTGTGGTTTTACCTTCACCTGCAACGGATGAGGTTACAACTATGGTCTTACAGCCTTTTTTCATAACAGAGAACATAATGTTCGCTCTGATACTTTTATATGCCTCTTCAACTTTGAACTTTGTGGAAGGGTTCATGTTGAGGTTCTGAATCAGCGCTCTCTGAGAATTCTGGGCTTTACCGCGCTGACCGCGTCTCTGACGTTTTTTAGCCATTATCTTTTTCCTCCTCACCCTTCTTTTGTGCACTTGTCATAGTCTGGATGGAAGCACCCCTTGTTTCAAAGCTCGGGATTGAGCCGAGTACAGGAATATTGTACTTATCGGTGAGCTCGTCACTCGATCTGATTCTGACATCAAACAATGTGCGCAGTACAACATACGCGCCTGCAAGCAACATACCTGCAGCACCGCCGATTGCACACTTCTTGGGATAACCCTTGCTCTCAGCTGCGTTCGCTTTAACTGCTTTATCCGCAACAGTTGCCTTAACAAGACCTTCGTTCATAGTTCTCATATAGCGGGGAACGGTGATTTCAAGCTGATGTGCAATATTGTATGCAATGTCGCTGTTAGTAGTGGTAACAGTTATCTTGAACATTGCAGTGTTTTCAACAGCCTCAATAGCCATAGAGCTGCTTATGGTACCTGATGAGTAACCGGAACCGAACTGCTTGTTAAGATCGTCTGCGACAGTCTGATAGAATTCGTTAGTCGACATAAGTTCAATATATGTTGCCATCATATGCTGAACATAGTTCATCTTGCTGGTGTTGCTCACGCGGACATCATTTTTTGTATCATTTGATTGAGTCTGCTCGCTCATCTCATCCTGATTGTCAACTGCCTGCGCAAGATAAAGAACAGATGATGTATAAGTCTGCGTAGTGAAATGCTCAGTATAGAAATAACCCAGAAGTATACCGATTAAAAGGAATACTACCAGCAGTTTCCATCTGTTTAGCAGTGCAAAGAGTATTTTTTGGACATTTGCATCAATATTCATAAACATAATCTCCATTTGCTTTTAGTCTAAATTATATAATACTTTATTTGCCACGATTTGTCAATCATTTTGTATTACTAATTGTATTGCCAAAATAATGCTTGATAATTATGCAAAATGCGGTATAATTAAAGTGATTAAATATGTTTGACAAAGTGGGGAGCGCAAACAGCTGTCCGGCTTTGTTTCAGACAGACTGAGGAGAGAAAATTTATGGCTAATAAAATCTATGGCAGTAATAATGAACCGCTGAAAATTCAGTTTATCACCGATCTTCATTACTACTCACGCAAAGTCGGCACGGAAGGCAAGGCTTATGAGAACGCCGAGTCCAAGAGCCAGAAGGTTATCAAGGACAGCGACCTTGTAATCAAAGCCGGTTTTGATATGCTGTGTGAGGATACCTCGACTGACATCATCGTGCTGTCCGGCGACACCACGCGTGACGGCGAAATTGAGTCGCATAAAGAGTTTATTGAGATGCTCTACGACCTCAAGAAAAGAGGAAAGAGAGTGTACGTAATCACCGCAACTCACGACTATCGCGGCGGCGGTGTTGCACCCGGTTACGATGGCGACAACGTTATTGAAGTTCCTGCTGTTGAGGACAGACACGACCTGTGGAAAATGTACTACGATTTCGGCCCGTCAGAGGCTATTGCGGTGCATGAAGATCAGATGTGCTACGTTGTTCAGTTAGCGCCCGGTTACAGGCTTTTTGCCCTTAACGACGACTATAATCAGCGCCCTGATCCGGATGGTGGTTCCGGTTATTCTGAGGACTGTATGAACTGGATTATGGAGCAGCTCAAAGACGCTCACGACAATGACCAGTTTGTTATCGCAATGACACATCACCCGATGGTTTCACCCTCGCCGTTCTACTCGATTATCGGCAGCGGCGATATGCAGAAGCACCACGAAGTAACGCGTGAAATCTTTGCAGATAACGGGCTTCAGATTATGCTCTCAGGTCACACCCATGTTCACGATATCGGATACATAACCACGCCTAAGGGTAACCGCTTTTATGACATTGCGTGCGGCGCTATGATCGGCTGTCCTCCAGCAATGCGTAACGTAACATTTGACCCGAAAAATGCAAAGGTTGACGTTGAAACAATACTGATTAAAGACGTGCCCGGACTTGACACCGGCGGCAAGCCGTTTGACGAGTATATGCGCGGCTTTTTCTTCGGTATGATAGGCGGCGTTATCGAGGCACTTGCAAACGATTACGACCGTTTTTGCGAGATGGCTCCGTCCTTCTCAATCAGCCCGGAAAAAGCTAAAAAACTCAAACCCGTGCTTCATCCGTTGGGCAAATTTCTCAACAAGCTCACATTCAAAAAAGTGTGGAAACTCTGCAAAAAAGAGAGCGGTCTGAAAAAAGAGGATATCGCAGATATTGCAGACAACAAGGTCGTTGATTTCATCCTCGAACTCGTGCAGAATCTCTACTGCGGCGATTCGCCTTACGGACCGGAAACAAGGGAGTATAAACTCACCTGCGGTTTCCTCAATGTTATTGATTCTTTCCTCAATGTTATTCATCTTAAAATCGGCAAATTCCTCAAGGGTGCAACGAGCGTAAGATCGCTTGTGGAGCCGCTTTTGTGGAATTCCGGCTACTGTGATGCAGAGGCTACTCTGCCGCTTTATCCCGTGTTTGACGACGACAATCCGGCACCGCCGGAAATGTTTGAGGAGAAGGAATTTGTTGACCCCGTTAAGCCGAGCAAAAAGGGCGTCGGCATACTCTGCCTGCTTATCCTTGTAGTGCTGCTTATCCTTGCGATTATCGTTTGCCTTATCGTGCTTATCGTTAAGGGTATAATTGCACTTGTAGGTCTTGCAGCAGGCAAGGGATTAATTGGATTATTATTTGTTTAACTAATTTGCCTCCCTTGTGTAAAGGGTGATTCCCCACAGTGTGGGGAAATGTCACCGC
>CAYZPT010000075.1:0-9954 GCA_964480285.1 uncultured Bacteroides sp. | reverse complement strand
AGATGGAATACAAAACCGGCAAACGTCAGGAAGGTCTGGCGTACGCAGGCTACGGTCTGTTTTCAAAGATTGCGTCCGCTCTCACAAAGTGGCTGGCTCCCGTTCTTGTTTACACATGGTCGGGCTATCAGTTCTCAAAGAGCGCCAACGTTGCATATGCAACACAGACAGACGCAACGCTTAACAGATTCCTTGCAATTTACACAATCATACCCGCAGTTTTCGTAGTGCTTCAGTTTGTTCCGATTCTGTTCTACGATATGGTAGGCGAGAAGAAGGAAAGAATTACTGCTGCCCTTGCTGAAAAGAGAGCTGTCGAGGCAGGCGAAACTGCTGATGAAGCAGAGTCCGTTATCGAAGAGATTGCCGAGGCTGTGGAAGCACAGGCTGTAGAGGCAAACGAAAACGGCGAGCAGACTGATTTAAAGGAGGGGTAACAATGGCTGATAAAAAAGAAAAGAAAAGCTTCAGAACCGGCGCTTTTGCTGTTATTACATCTGTAGTTATAGCAGTCGTTCTTGTTGCTCTTACCATTTTTGCGTATACCATAAGGTACACAGCATTCTCTCCGGAAAAGACTGCTCAGTCATACACTGACGGTATTGTTCAGACCGGTGACGGTTACAACGCATACAAAACAACGCTCGTTTCAAAGAGTGAAAAATACGGCGATTTTGTTATCAATGCTTATATGAAGCCTTACGTTAACGACGGCGACGACGTTAAACAGGCAGACTTTGTCGGCAGCGGTAACGAAAAAGAGCAGAAGGCAATCGACAAGGTTTACTCAACTATGTACGATTACTATGTCCAGCTGCTCAACACATACACCTGGGATGATTATGATTCATTCTTCAAAAACTATTTTGAAAAGCTCGTTCAGGTCCGTCACGAAGTTTACGGCGATGAGTATATGGACACCGAATTTATGTTCGGTGCACTTGAATCAAACGTTCAGACTTATTCCGATTCACTGACAGGTACCGACGAGGTGCTTGCAGCCGATAACAAGACTGTTCTTTCCGAAGCAACCAAGGGTAAGTTCCAGGAAATGTTCGGCGAAGACTATAAGCTCACGACAACTGTCAAAGAGGTTAAAGAGTATTCTGCTGACGAAACCAAGGCTTACGTTGAGGAGTACAGCAAGAGGATTAAACCCGTTGCTGATGCAGGTGAAAACCGCGCTAAAGAGCTCGGCGTTGAAGGCGAGGATAAAGACGCTATGGTAGAGGCTTTTACAAAGCTTGACCATACCGATGAAATTAACGCTGTTGCAGAGGTTACATGCGTTGTTAAGGATGAAAGCGGCAAGGTTAATGTTGAGATTGTAGTTCCTGTTGTAAAAATCGGCAAGAGCTGGTATATCGATAACACAAACCTCAGCACAAATCCTCTTTATCTCGGGCTTAAATAAACCAATATGTATGTAGGGGAGGGTCTCCTGACCCTCCCGATTTTTAAATGATTATGAAAAGATTAACTAAAGTTTTATGCATAATTCTCGCGGTGCTAATGGCATTTTCAGGCACGAGCATTGCATTTGCAAAACAAAAAGTGACTCCGGTTATCGTTATGCACGGTCTCGGCGGTGCTGATTTGTACAACAATTACGGCAAGTCAAATCAGTCGATGATTGCACAGTACGGACTTGATACTGAAGCTATGGCGAAGAATCAGGTGCTTATGCAGGAGGCAATCAAGCTCCTTGATAACGGCAGGAAAGTTAACTACAACAAGCTCTTCAGGGAGCTTGGAAAGGTGCTCGGCTCAACCGGCTTTAACTGTACCTCAAACGGTAATCCCCAGAAGGGTCAGGGCTATGAAGGTGAGTGGTATGACTCGCTTGCCCACCATAAGGAGTACTTTGAGCTACGCAACTTCTCAATTAACTCAATTGCAAAGCAGGTGGCACGCGAGGTAGGCGCAAAGAATATGTATGCATTCAATTACGACTGGCGCCTTGATATGTACGACACCGCCAAAAAGCTGCGCAAACTTGTTGTGGCGGTAAAAAAGAAAACTCATTCAAAAAAAGTCACAATCGTCGGTATGTCGCTCGGCGGCGCTGTTATCAGCGCATATATGGACGCTTATAAAAAGTACAACGATGTTGAAAAGTATGTTTTTGTAAACGGTGCCCAGATGGGAACCGATGTAACAAGAATGTTCCGTCTTGACTTTAATATGGACAAAAAGAGCGTGCTTTCTTACCTTAAGCATCTTGAAACAGCGTTTGAAGGCGGCGCGCAGCTCAGTATTTTCAGAGCTGTCAATGCGCTCGGCGATGTTCGTATCGGCACAGCGGTAAACAAGCTCAGCAAGCAGGTCTGCAAAAATCCCAAACGTAAAAAGCAGTTCTATCTGACGGTTATGAAGCCGTGGATTGCAAACTGTCCTTCACCGTGGGAGTGCATACCTTACGGCGAATTCAATGCCTGCGTAAAGCAGATGACGAAAATCGGCGTAATCAACAAAAAGAGCGGACTTTACAAAAAAATTGTACGCTATCACAAGATTCAGGGCAGATTCAAAAAGAATGTTAAATGGGCTCAAAAGCACGGCGCACAGACTATTTTCATTGCCAATTACGGTACAAAAGGGTTGCCGCTTACGTCCAAAAAGAACAACCAGACCGATATGGTTATTGATACCAAGTATGCGTCCGGCGGAGCAAAGGTTGCACTGTACGGCAAAAAGGTCAAGGGCAGCGGCAAATACATTTCACCCGACAGAGCAATCAACGCGTCAAAGGGCGTTGCACCGAATAGCACATGGTACTTCAAGGGTGTTACACACGGTATCTGGCGCTATAATACTCAGGCAACAAAACTGCTTGCCCGCATAATAGTTTTCCGCGGCAAATGCACAGTCAGTGCCGTCAAAAAGAAATATAAGAAAAAGCAATTTGTTGTTGCAGATAAAGATCAAAACATAAAAAATGTGTGAGGTGAAAACCTCACACATTTTTAGTTTGCAGTTTCCGGATACCAGAGTCCGGCGTTTTGTCACTCGCTTCGCTCAAGCACTTATAAAATGGGTATGGGCAACGCCCATCCTGTGCTGAAAACTGAATACCGGAAACTAAAACCATAGGAAGCAATGCTCCCTATGGTTTTAATCATACGTTTTTATCAACTCGAAATCCTGCGATTTCAGCAGCTCCACCAGATCCTTATTGTCTTTGATTTTGCGCTCTGTTATTATTCCGCCGCGCGCAAGATTCTTTTCTTCGTGGAAGTCGGAGCCTGACACAACGAGCTTGCCCGTTTTTTCAGCCCACTTTGCTGCTTTGTCGTTTGTTTTTTTGTTGCATTTGCCGTTGTAAACCTCAATACCGTCAATGTACTTCGGGTTGCAGCGCAGTATGTACGGTCTGAACGGATGCGCCTGAAATACCAGATAACCCTCTTTGTGCATCATCTCATAAACAGGCTTTTCCCACCTCACAAGCAGGTTCGGCTGTTTACGCAACCAGTCGAGGTCAACGCCGTAAATCAGGTAGTCCGCACCGGTACCGAAGTGGCGTAGCTCCATACCGAAAAACACAGAAAAATCTTCGGTTTCGTACTTTTTCAGTTCGTAGAATGACGACAGATAGAAGTCAATCAGCTTGTTTGCTTTGTAGCTGTTAACGCCAAAGGTCAGCGGCGAATAATGTTCCGTGACAACAAGCCCTGAATACCCTTTTTCGCGGTACATTCTGACGATATCTTTTGGTTCTGTCTGCCCGCACTGGCTCACCATTTTGGTGTGGCAGTGCATTTCATATTTATAGCTCATAGTTTTAATCAGCCTTATGAGTAGTTAATAATTGATTCGGTTGCGCAAATTGTGTGACCAGCCGTCAGGCGTGAATTGATTATTGACTACTCAAAATCCATTCGTGGTCGGGGTCGTTAATACGTGTTTTCTCCCACGGGTCGCCGTCAAGGTGACGGATAAGCCAAACGTAGTACATCTCATACATCGGTGCAGTTACCTGCTGGTGTGCGTTGCCGCCGCGGATGCAAAGGCAGGTGCCGTTTTCTGTTTTGTAAGGCGTGTCGCCCTCAAAGCCTGCACCAAAGCCCTGCGCCGGGTTAAACTGGTAGTAGTAAAGCTCAGGCTGCGGATGATGGTGCGGCGGGTATGATGACCAGCGACCCTGCTGATTAAATACCTCGCCCATTACCATATTTGAGTACGGCGCATTTTCAAGGTCGAACATAGTTGACACAATTCTGTAGCCTGTGCCGTCCCACTGACCCTTGCCGAAGTGCTGGTAAAGGCAGTTTTCCGGATTATAGAACTGCGGCTCCCATGTTTTGTCGTTATCGGTCATCTGCACAAGTACTTCGCTGTCCTCAAGCGCGGTAACAACGCCCTTAGTGCCGTGTGAAAAATGCACTGCATACGGCGTTTTCTGGAATGGATTTTCACGCTCGCAGATTTCGTCAATCGCGTCGCCGATTGCAAAGTTCACCTTGCCCGACAGCAAAAGGATAGCCGTTTCATTTTCGGTTTCATTTATTTCAAGCACTTCGCCCTTAGCCATTTTCTTAACGTAAATGTCCATCAGCATATCGGCGTTAACGCCGTTCATCTCGCAAAGTACTTTCTTGCCGTTTTCGTCATATTCAGGTCTGTAAAGCATATTTACCTCCGATTATTCAATAGGTTTCAGGTTCTTCAAACTTACGTCCATAATAGGTGCGGAGTGTGTGAGCGCGCCGCAGGATACAAAGTCAACGCCTACTTCAGCAATCTCTTTGAGTCGCTCTTTTGTAACGTTTCCGCTGCACTCGGTCTGCGCTCTGCCGCCGATAATCTCAACCGCTTTGCGCATAGTTCCGTTATCCATATTGTCAAGCATAATGATGTCGGCGCCTGCGTCAACAGCTTCCTGCACCTGCTCAAGCGTTTCGGTCTCAATCTCAATCTTGCGCACAAACGGGGCGTACGCCTTAGCCATAGCGATAGCTTTTGTAATTGAGCCTGCAGCGCCGATGTGGTTGTCCTTAAGCAGTACGCCGTCCGAGAGGTTGTAGCGGTGATTCGTTCCGCCGCCGACTTTTACAGCGTGTTTTTCAAACGGTCGCATATTCGGTGTAGTCTTGCGGGTGTCAAGCAGTACGGTTTTGTAGCCCTCAAGCTCGTCCATATATTCGCGCGTCATTGTGGCGATTCCGCTCATGCGCTGCAGATAGTTGAGCGCAGTCCTCTCGCCCGAAAGCAGAGCCTTGATATCGCCGTAAATAATGCCGATAACCTCTCCCTTTTTAACTCTGTCACCGTCCTTGAACTTGGTTTCAAAGTGCGAGTTTTCATCAAGGATTTTAAATGTCCTCTCAAACACATCAAGGCCGCAGATTATTCCGTCGCTCTTGCAGATGAGGTCAGCTCTGCCTGCTTTGTCCTCAGGCATAACTGCGTTTGTTGATACGTCCTCAGAGGTGATGTCCTCTTTAAGAGTGTTGATGATATAATCGTCAACATTAATCTTCATTGTCACACCATTTATCATAAAACTCCTCATCCTTTCCTTTGATTTCGTTCATAATCAGCTTGCGGAATTCCTCTTGAATTTCCGTTTTGTTCGGATATGACTTAAGGTCAACATCGGGGAAGTCAGCGTCCTTTTCGCTCGTGTCAGACGCGATTAAATCCGCTGCGCGCTTTGCAAATACAAGGCTTTCAAGCAGACTGTTTGATGCAAGTCTGTTCTTGCCGTGCACACCGTTGCACGCCGTTTCTCCGACTGCCCACAGGTGCTTCATCGAGGTCGCGCCGTTAATGTCAGTTTTAACGCCGCCCATCATATAGTGCTGAGCAGGCGTAACGGGCACTTTGTCTTTTGTGAGGTCATAACCCTCGTCCCTGCACGCTTCAAATATATTCGGGAATCGCTCTGCCGCTTCCTCGCTTGTCATAGTCGGCAGAGTCAGATAAACATGATCTGTGCCGAATTTACGCATCTCATCAACAATCGCGTTTGTTACAACGTCGCGCGGCTGCAACTCATCAGTGAATCTCTCGCCGTTTTCGTTAAGCAGTATTGCACCCTCGCCGCGTACGCTTTCGCTGATAAGGAAGCGCCTGCCTTTTTTCTTTGAATAAAGCGTCGTCGGGTGAATCTGTATGTAGTTCATATCCTGCAGTTCAACGCCGTGCTTGAGGCTCAGCGCAAACGAATCGCCTGTAATATGCGGATAGTTAGTCGAGTTAAGGAACAGTCCGCCGATACCGCCGGTTGCGAGTATAACATCGTCTGCTATAATAGCACCCATCTCGCCGTATTCGTCCTCGCAAACAATGCCGTAGCACTCGTTGTCACGCTCAATCAGGTCTATCATTGTAGTACGGGTAACAATGGTGATGTTTCTGCGCTGCATTGTGATTGCAAGCAGGGTGTCGGTAATCTGCTTGCCCGTTTCGTCTTTAAAGTGCAGAATGCGGCTTCTGCGGTGAGCGCCTTCGCGCGTATAGTCAAACTCGCCGCCGTTGGTGTCAAACTTAACGCCGAGGTCAACAAGCGTGCCTATGATGTCAGGCGACGACTCAATCATCACGCGTACAGCGTCGGGATTGTTCTCGTAATGTCCTGCTTTCATTGTGTCCTCATAGTAGCAGTTGTAGTCGTCAACATCTTTCAGTACACACACGCCGCCCTGAGCAAGATATGAGTCCGCGTCTTTAAGGTTTTCTTTGGTTATAATAAGTATCTCTCTGTCCTCGGGCAGGCACAGCGCCGTAAAAAGCCCTGCAACACCTGAACCTACTATAACAGTCTGTGTCGTAATATAGTTTTCTCTTTTCATTGCCCTTTACCAATATAATGTATAAATATAGTAATTTTAATATATATAAAAATCGTTACAAAGTCAATACTTATTAGTTTTTATCGAAATAAAAATGATAAAACTGAAATAAAAGTATTGACTTTTTTGTAATAATATGTTACCTTTTTGTTACCATTGAAAACACCAATATTTTGTCTTTTTAGCCTAAATTTTCCAAAACACACAATATATAGTTGCTTTATTTTTGGGTAACCAAATATTTTGATGTTTTGGTAATTTACATTTTGGATAAAATAGATAGTGAATGGTTTAAATTGCATAAGATATTTGCTATAATAACATATGTATGTGAATATACATATGCACACAATTTAGATTTTTTACTTATACAATATTATATATCAGCCCGAAAATCAGGGGGAACAAAAATGGAAAACTTTGTAGTCAAGGGCGGTCACGAACTGTTTGGCGAAGTTAATATCAGCGGCGCAAAAAATGCAGCCGTAGCAATTATCCCTGCCGCAATCCTCGCAGGTGATGTTGTAAGAATTGAAAACATCCCGCAGATCAGTGACGTTCAGCTTATTATAGAGATTCTCGACAGTATGGGTGCCGAGATCAAACTTATCAACAAGAACACAATTGAAATTAACAGTGCAAACCTTCAGTATCAGACAGTGCCGTATGAGCTTGCATCTCACTTCAGAGCAAGTTATTACCTTATCGGCGCAATGCTCGGCAGATTTAAAAAAGCAGAGGTTGCACTTCCGGGCGGCTGTAATTTCGGTGTTCGCCCGATAGATCTGCACATCAAGGGCTTTGAAATGCTCGGCGCCAAAGTTGACATTGTTGACGGTATGGTTTGTGCCGAGGCGGAAAAGCTCGTCGGCGCGTCTGTTTATATGGACACTGTGTCCGTCGGTGCAACAATCAACGTTATGCTTGCGGCAGTTCTCGCACGCGGACTTACAGTTATTGAAAATGCGGCTAAAGAGCCTCATATCGTTGACCTCGCAAACTTCCTCAACTCAATGGGTGCGGACGTAAGGGGCGCAGGTACCGACGTTATCAAAATCCGCGGCGTTGAAAAAATGCACGGTTGCACATATTCAATTATTCCCGATCAGATTGAGGCGGGCACATATATGGTTGCAGCGGCAGCATGCGGCGGTGACGTGCTTATCAAAAACGTAATTCCTAAGCACCTTGAGTCAATCAGCGCAAAGCTTGAGGAAGCAGGTGCGGAGATTATCGAATACGACGACGCTGTGCGTGTAACGCGCTTTAAACCGCTTACAAAGTGCAATGTCAAGACAATGCCTCATCCCGGTTTCCCGACTGATATGCAGCCGCAGATGGCAGTGCTGCTGTCAGTTGCAAACGGTACAAGCATTCTCAACGAGAGTGTTTGGGATAACCGCTTCCAGTACATCGGTCAGCTCCTGCGTATGGGCGCAAACATTCAGGTGGACGGCAAAATCGCTGTTATCGAGGGTGTTGACAGCCTCACAGGCGTCAGCGTTAAGGCTACCGACCTCCGTGCAGGCGCGGCAATGATTATCGCAGGTCTCGTTGCAGACGGCGTTACCACAGTTGAAAACATCAATTACATTGACAGAGGTTACGAGGATGTAGTTGCAAAATTCTCCTCGCTCGGCGCGGACATCAGACGCGTTAAGGTTAAAGATAATAAAACTGCAAAATCAGCAGGTTAAGTAAAAGCACGGTGTATCCGTGCTTTTACAGTATGTAGGGAGCGGCGCCCCCGACGCTCCGCTTGTTTTATTATTACACACAGGAGAAAACTATGCCAAAAGTATGTCAGCTCTTTTCGGGCAGCAGCGGCAATTCAATATTTATGTCGGACGGGCAGACCAAGCTTCTTGTTGACGCAGGCGTCAGCGCAAAGCGTATCGAGCAGGCGCTGTCCGATATTGGCGAAAGCGCGGACGATTTGTCTGCGATTTTTGTCACGCACGAACACAGCGATCACATCAAGGGATTGCGTGTTTTTGCCTCGCGCCATAATATTCCCGTGTTTGCTGATGCAAATGTGCTTGACAGTATGGCGGACAGCGGCATAATTACAGACAAAATCTCCTCAGATCCGATTGGTGAAAATCTTGAAATCGGCGGCATTGAGATTGTACCCTTTGCCAACAGCCACGACAGCGTTGCCTGCCTCGGCTACCGCATCAATATGTGCGGCGACAGAAGCATCGGCGTTTGCACCGACACCGGCTACATAACCGACAGCGCAAAAAATGCGCTTTTTGGTTGCGATCTGGTGTTCCTTGAGTCGAATCACGAAATTACAATGGTGCAGACAGGCGCATATCCGTACTATCTCAAACAGCGCATACTTTCCCGTCGCGGTCATCTGTCAAACGCGGCGTGCAGTGAGTTTGCGGCAGAGCTTTTGCAAAGCGGCACCACGCGCATCGTGCTTGCACATTTGTCGCGCGAAAATAACCACCCCGACATTGCACGGCAGACAACACTGTCCGCGCTGACGGCGGCAGGCTTTAACGAGGAGCACGACTTCCGCCTGCGCGTTTCGCCGCCCGAAAACTGCGAAAGGGCGATTGTTTTATGATAAAAATTACCATTATTGCAGTCGGCAAGCTGAAGGAAAAATACCTGCGCGACGCCGTTTCAGAGTACGAAAAACGCATCTCGGCATACGCAAAAATCAATATTATCGAGGTTTCGGAGCACCGCTGCGGCGACAGCCCGTCGCCTGCGGAAATTAGGCAGGTGCTGCAAAAAGAGGGCGAGCAGATAATCGCAAAAATCCCCAAAGGCTCGTTTGTAATCCCGATGTGCATCGAGGGCACGCAGAAAACGAGCGAGGATTTTTCAAAGGAAATCGAGCGCATTTCGCTCACAAGCAGCGAGATTACATTCGTAATCGGCGGCTCATTCGGTCTGTCAGACGAGGTAAAAGCCCTCGGCAAAACCAAACTATCATTTTCCAAAATGACCTTCCCGCACCAGCTTATGCGCGTAATCCTCCTCGAGCAAATCTACCGCGCGCTCTCAATTTCAAACAATTCAAAATACCATAAGTAAAAGCACGGCAATCGCCGTGCTTTTTTGTAGGGCACGTAGACCCGCCCCTACGTTGCTACTTGACAAAAGCCATACCTTGTGTTACAATGCATATACATTGTAT
>CAYZPT010000074.1:0-10140 GCA_964480285.1 uncultured Bacteroides sp. | reverse complement strand
GACGGAACGCCGAGTGTGAACGGGTTTGTACCGAACATACCCTCTGTACCGAAGGTCGGCGCAACAGACGGACGTGCGTTAGTACCGGTCATACCGATACAGCCGTTCTCTGTAGCCATTGAGGTGTAGTAACCTGCAATACCGTAGTGGCAGGAATTGCGTACAACAACCATGCCCATACCGTACTTCTTAGCCTTATCAATAGCCATCTGCATAGCCCTTGTGCCGATAACCTGACCCATACCGTTGTGACCGTCAACAACAGCTGTGGTTTCAGTCTCTTTTAGGATTTCAAAATTTGTTGTGGGCATCTGAATTCCGGCTTTGATTCTGTCAAGATAAATCGGTTTGAAACGGTTGCAGCCGTGGCTTTCAATACCGCGCTTATCAGATTCAAGAAGGACGTCAGTGCACATTTCTGCTTCTGCGCGGGGTACACCGTAACCTTCAAAAGCGTCGGTTACAAAATCGGTGATGAGTCCCCACGGACATACTACTTTTGGCATAATAAATACTCCTTTGTTTTTATTTGTTAATATTATAACATAGAACAAAAAAATATCAAGTTATTTTTATGCTAACTGAAAAAGGCTCCCGCCGGAGCCTTTTTCTAATACTGTGTATTTGCTTCAATTGTGCAATCTGTTAGTTCGCCGTTCTTCACTGTGCCGTAAACAAGAATGATTGTTCCGAACGCTGGCAGCTCAAGGTTTTCGCCCGAGAAGCCGATTTCCCACGAGCCGTCGTAATAAGCATCCTGCAGAGTATTATCGTCCTTAACTCTGCCGTAACAGCATACGGTTTTGCCCTCGAACGCCTCTTTTTTCTGCATGATATTTGTTATCTCAACTCTCTCGAGCGTGTTGTCCATTGAGAGCATATCAACATCATAGTCGCGCTCTTTGAACTCTGTTTTTACAGTAATTTTCGGATTCACGATCCACAAGCCGTCAAGCGCCTTGTCGTTTACCTCGTACTTACCTGTAACGGTAACATATGAACCGTTAGCCGGCAGATCGGAAGTGTCGTCTATTTTCAGCTCCCACTGCCAATCACAGCATTTTGTCTGGTCATTGTAGCCCCAGACATAGTACCTTGTGGTATTGCTGTATGCGTCTGTGAGAGTTGCAAAGGTGCCCTCTTTTGTTGCTTCCTGACCGTCGTAATCAGCCTTCTGATCGTTGTAAAAAATGTTTTGGTAGAGCGTGTATTCCGCTGTATTGAGCGCAGTCTGCATTTTGTCGCTCGCTGTGGCTTTGCCCGACTCCTTTTTGTCGGCCTTCGCGCCCGAACAGCCTGCAAACATAAGTGCAGCCATAATCACGCAAAGTGTAACAGAAATAATCTTTTTCATCATTTACCTCCTGAGTGTTCCGATGAGCCAGAACACGAAAAATCCTACCATATCAGCACCCACAATTGTTGAGCCGACAGGCGTGCCGGCAACTACGGAAATCAGTATTCCGAGCGCGGCGCATACCACTGAAAATACAGCAGAGCAGATTGTTACCGACTTGAAGCTTTTGAACACCCGCATTGCCGACAGCGCCGGGAATATTACGAGCGCAGAGATAAGCAGCGAGCCCACAAGATTCATCGCAAGCACTATAATAACCGCAATGATAATTGCAATCAGAAGGTTATACGCACTTGCATTTGTTCCTGTCGCACGCGCAAAATTCTCGTCGAATGTAACGGAAAAAATCTTGTTGTAAAACAGTACAAATATAATTACAACTACTACCGAAAGTGCAACGCAGAGCCACACGTCGAATTTTGAAAGGGTCAGTATTGACGTTGAACCGAACAGCGTTGTGCACACGTCGCCCGACACGTTACCCGAGGTCGGGAACAGATTCATCAGCAAGTAGCCGACTGCAAGCGAGCCGACGCTTATCATCGCGATTGCGGCGTCGCCTTTTATCTTGCGGTTTTTGCCGCCTGCCAGAAGCAGGATTGCGGACACAACGGTTATCGGCAGCACAAGCAGCATATTGTTTGTCAGCCCCGTAATCGCCGCTATTGCCATTGCGCCGAACGCAACGTGCGACAATCCGTCGCCGATAAACGAAAAACGTTTTAACACAAGCGTTACACCCATAAGCGATGAGCACAGCGCTATAAGCACGCCGGCTATAAGGGCGTATACTACAAACGAATAACCAAAGGAAACCGCGAGTTTATCAATTATCTGTGACATCACTGCCGCCCCCTTTCTGTCCTAAAAAGGCACTGCCTTTTTCGCTGTTAACATACTCTTCATTGGTGCCGAAAAAGCAGTCGTCCGAAACGTGCAGAATGTGTGTTGCATATTGCAGCGCAGCGTTGATATCGTGCGAAATCATTATTATGGTTATCCCCTGACTGTTCAGCTTTTTAATAAGGCTGTACATCTCCGCCGTAACTATCGGGTCAAGCCCTGCAACCGGCTCGTCAAGCAGGAGTATGCGCTGTGTTGCGCAAAGTGCGCGGGCAAGAAGAACCCTCTGTTGCTGACCGCCCGAAAGCTCACGGTAACACCTTTTTTTGAGTGAGGTTATATCCATTTGCTCCATCGCGTCAGCAGCGCGCTTTCTGTCCTCCTTTGAATAGAAAGGCTTAAAGCCATCCCTGCCGATACAGCCCGAAAGCACAATTTCCTTAACCGAAGCGGGAAAATCTTTCTGCACAACAGTCTGCTGCGGCAGATAGCCTATTTCGTTTTTCCTCAGCCCTTCGCCGAAAACAATTTCGCCGTCGAGTTGCGACTGTAAACCGAGCAGAGTTTTTACAAGCGTACTTTTGCCCGAGCCGTTTTCACCGACTATGCAGAGATAATCGCCCTCGTTGACCTCAAAACTGATTCCCGTTGCGACAGTTTTGGAGTCGTATCCGAGCGTTAAATTTTCACATTTAAGCAGTGCCATAGTTTCACTTCCTTATGAGAGTGCTGTTTTCAGAACATCAAGATTGCTCTGCATTATTTCAAGATAGCTTGCGCCGCCCTTAACGTCATCTGCAGTAATATTCTGCATTGAGTCAAGCACAAGAATCTTCTGATTTTTAGCCTTTGTATTTTCGATTATCGTCTTTGCAATTTTCTGATCGCTCTTCTCAATAACCATAACATTTTTAAGTCCGAGTTCATCGACCTTGCCTGCAAGGAAGGTGACGGTTTCAAAGCTTGCCTCGGTTTCTGCCGAGCAGCCTACAAATGCGGCGTAGTATTTGATATTATAGTCATCAGCCATATACCTGAACGGGAAGCGGTCGCCGAACAGAAGCACTTTTCTTTTGGCAGTTGACACGGCAGTTACATACTCACTGTCGAGCTTGCTGAGTTCTTCCTTGTATGCTGTAGCGTTAGCTGTGTAAGTGTCCTTGTTCTGCGCGTCAGCCTCGCCGAGTTTTGCAGCGATTTCGCTGACAATCAGCTGCGCGTTACGAAGTGAGAGCCATACGTGTTCGTCGTACTCGGGTCCTTCTTCACCCTCTTCTTCCTCTTCTTCGCTCTGCATACCTTCAACAACTTCTTCCTCTTTGGCGTTTTTGCCGACTGTTTCAAGAAGATTGACTGTTTTCATATCTTTGTTGCTGACATTTTTGAGTGCGTCGTCAACCCATTTATCGCTTTCACCGCCAACATAAATGAACAGATCGCAGTCCGAAATCTTAATCATATCGTCCGCGGTCGGCTGATAGCTGTGCAGGTCCGCGCCCGTGTCAAGCAGCATTGTAACGTCTGCATTTGCAGCCTTGTCGCCGAGAATATTCATCGTCCAGTCGTATTCCGGGAAAATTGTGCAGACAATCTTAAGCTTGCCGTCGTCCTTCTGCTGAGTTTTCTGCCCTGCAGAGCAGCCTGCAAATACCGCTGCAAGCAGCACTGCGCAAAGTATAATTGAAATAATTTTTTTCATAATAAAAAACCTCCTGAATAAGCACTACTAACAGAGGGCAGAATATGCCCCCATAAAAAATCCGATAAAATGTAAACAGTGTGTTTAATCAGAAAGTTTGACCTTAAGAGTTATTAAATTGTCAGTATTCGAGCAAGCCGAAACAGCGCCTATAACAAGCACAAGCGCAAAAACAAGTGCAACTGCAGGCACAAAGATTTCAGGCTCGGGGGTGGTGTTATCAAAAACATGAAGGCAGGTATTGACAGCCTGACAAATCTGGCAGTCGTCACCCGCGCAGTTATGCTCAGATTCAAAAATGACAAAAAGAGCGGACAGCACAAAAACAGCCGCAATTATCGCAGCCACAAATGCCGAAAAGCGTTTTTTGGAATCGCTCATAACCGCCCCTCCCCAATTAATAATAAAGATATTATAAAACTATTTTCTCTTAATGTCAAATGCCGCAAAGTTCATATGATTGCCTGTTCATCAGTACTCAACAAGCATATAAACGGCGGACTTTGTCTGCATCTGATTATAACTCCGAATTCCGAATTAAAAAGGACAGCACCGCTGTCCTTTTAACTATAATTCTTTAATTGTAGCGTCCTTGAGTATAACGCACTGGGCTTCGCTGTTGCCAATATTATAGGTGTCAAACGTGCCGGTTACCTCAATTTTTGAAAAGATAACGGGATAATCGGCGAAGTCCATATCCTCTTTAGTGGCAAATTCTATGCCCTGCTTGCAGCAGCCTTTTGTGTCCGACACAATGCATGAATAGTGGGTATCGCCGTTCAGCTCATCGTCGGCATACTCAAATTCACCCTTGACTTTTACGGTTTTGCCCCTGTAATCATCAGGCTTCATAATCATATCGTAAACCTGAGAATACGCAACAGTTTCGCTCACGCCGGACAGATCATAGTCAATCTTTGCAGCAGCCTTTGCGGTTGTGGCTTTTTCAGCCGGAGCTTTGCCGCCCGAGCAGCCTGCAAACGACGCGGTAATTGCTGTAATCGCAAGAACAAACGCAATTATTCTTTTCAAAACAATGCCCCCGTTCGGTATTACAGATGATAAATAATATCGTCGCTCTTCCACTTGAATACGCCAACGCCGACAAGCAGTGTAACGACTGATACCACCGTTGCGTAACCGAGCAGCTTCCAGCTCATCGGAATGCCGTACAGCACGCACTGACGGAACAGTTCAATCATCGAATACAGCGGATTTATCTTAATAATAACGATTATCCACCTTGTCGAGATACGCTGAAGCGGATAGAGAATTGGTACCATATACATCAAAAGGCGTGTGAGAACATCCCAGATATACTCAATATCTCTGAAAAATACGCACATAACCGAAAGAATCAGACCTACGCCCGTTGAGAATATAAGTATAAGGATCATCGGGATAAAGCAAAGGATTACACGCCATGTGATCTGGAGCGCATGACCGTTGCTTATGCCCGTCTTCTTAAAGAACACCCATACAAGTATAAGACATAAGATCGAGATTGCAAAGGTTACAAATGTCGACAATATGCTTGAAAGAGGATACATATACTTTGGTACATATACCTTCTTAATAATTGCCGAGTTTCGTCTGAAAGAGGTCATAGCCTGCTTTGTGGACGTGTTAAAGAAGTCGTACAGCAATCTGCCTGTGAAAAGGAAGACGGGATAGCATATTACATGCTTGCTGCTCTTACCGAAGATTCCTGCGAATACAACCGACAAAACAACCATGTTGAGCAGCGGCTGAAAGAAACTCCAGAGAATTCCCATCCATGAATCCCTGTACTTGAGTCGTACGTTTTTGCGAGTGAGTTCAAACAGCAAATTCTTGTATTTGCTGAACACTTCTACGCCGTGGGTTAACTCGCGTTCTGCACTGTTATTACTCATAAAAGCACCTCGTAAAAGGTAAATCTCATTTTTAATATGTAGCATTATACCACAAGTGAATATTTTTTGCAAGTTTTATATATTTTTTATATATATTATGTAGGGGTCGGCGCCCTCGACGACCCGCAAAACATCTGCTAACTATTTCATATAGTCCGCAATAGTCATCGCCGTTTTACGCGCGGACATACTGCCGTCGACTGTTATATCCGCCGCGGCTTCATATTTGGGCCGACGCTCGTCAAACAACGTCTTCGCTTTCTCTTTATCCTGAAACAGCGGACGGTTTGTACTGTCGCCAATTCTGTCACAGATAGTATCAAAGTCAGCGTCTAAAAAAACTATTTTTCCGCCCTTTTTGAGAGCTTCAACATTGCGTTCAAACGTTACCGCGCCGCCGCCTGTGGAGATAACGCAGTTCTTCAGTTCAGCCGTATCGCAGCAAACCTGATACTCAATGTCGCGGAAAAAGTCCTCGCCGTATATTTCAAAAATCGCTTTTATGGGTATGCCCTGCTTCTTTTCAACAAGGGCGTCCGTGTCGACAAATCGCCTGCCGGTAATCTTGGCAAGTTCCCTGCCAACAACAGTCTTGCCGCTGCCCATAAAGCCGCAAAGAATAATATTATTCACTCGGTTTCACCTCGTTCATTAGAATTGAGAATGGAGAATTTTTGGAGGGCTTCCCTTGGAGCGGGCGCCAGACCCATTTGTCACCTATAGTGACATTTCCCCTGGTAGGGGAATCTCCCTCACCCAATTATAAATGAGTTTGAGCGAAGCTCACCATTAATACTCAATTCTCAACTCTCAATTCTCAATTGTTCAATGATTTCCGCAACAGCGGTATCATTGAACTTCACTCCGTTCCATATCTCCTGAGCCACTGCTGCCTGCCAAACGAGCATCGACAGTCCGTTAACGCCCTTAACTCCGGCTTCGCGTGCATATCTCAAAAGCAGCGTTTCCTGCGGGTTGTATATCGCGTCAAAGACTGCGCCTGCATTTTCCACAATTTCTTTAGGCAGCGGACTTTCGTCCACATTAGGATACATTCCGACAGGCGTGCCGTTGATGATTATATCATAAGCGCCGCCGACAGTTGACAGCGTGATGATACGGCAGTCCTTCTTCGTTTTTTCCTTAATCTCTTTCTTGATTTCAAGCGCCTTTGCCGCATTCCTCGCCGCGATTGTAACGTCCGCGCCTGCAAGCACGCTCTCAAAGGCAAACATACGGCTCACTCCGCCGCTGCCGAGCACGAGTACCCTGCCGCCGAGCTTAATGCCCGCGCCTTTGAGCGCACGCAAAAAACCTTCGCAGTCGGTATTATAGCCCTTGCTTTTGCCTTTTGAGTTCTTAACAGTATTAACTGCACCGAAAAGCGCCGCATTTTTGTCAAGTTTATCAAGCGTGGGAATAATATTGATTTTATGAGGAATAGTTACATTGTAACCGTCAAGGTCCTTAAGATAATCCGCGCTTTCAAGTTCCTCAGGCGGTATCTCGCAGGCAGAATATTCGCCGTCAACTCCTGCAGATTCCATAAGCGCCGCATGTATCTGCGGACTCATAGTATGACCGAGAGGACAGCCTATCAACGCAAACTCTTTTTTGCTCATTTTTTGTCACCTCAAAATAATGTATTGACAAACACACAAAAAATTTATAATATGATAATAGCATATATGTTATATAATAACAACTATTTTTTCAAGGAGTAAATTATGATTTTTGACGAAGTTAAAGAGATCCTGGCAGAAGAACTTGATATTAACACTGACGATATTGAAATGACATCAAACCTCATGGACGACCTCGGCGCTGACTCGCTTGACGCGATTGATATTGTTATGAGCGTTGAAGATCAGTACTCCATCGAAGTACCGGACGAGGTTATCAAATCAATCAAAACGGTTGAGGACATTGTATCGTTCATCGAAAGCAATATTGATTAACAAAATAGCCGCAGGGCTCTTTTTGTTGTAGGGGCGATTCACGAATCGCCCCTACGCAGCTTTTGTAATAATAACCAAATATCCGCCGCATTTTTCGTGAATAATACAAATTGAAAAAAAGTTATAATAATAGTAAAATATAAGTTAGGAGTATTATGTGCTTCTGACTTATTTTTTTAGAAGCAAAACAGATGAAGGAGTGTAATTATGTCCGAAAAATTCGTAATGGCGCTTGACCAGGGCACAACCAGTTCAAGAGCCATCATCTTTAACAAAGCAGGCGAAATCGTAAGCAAAAGCCAGAACGAATTCACCCAATATTATCCGCAAAACGGTTGGGTTGAGCATGACCCGAACGAAATCCTTTTCAGCGTTATTCAGGCTATGATCGGCTGTATGCGCCCTGCCGGCACTGACAACACAGTAAGCCCCAAGCAGATTGCGGGCATCGGCATCACCAATCAGCGCGAAACCACAATTGTTTGGGATAAGGACACCGGCAAGCCGATTTATAACGCTATTGTCTGGCAGTGCAGACGTACTGCAGAATACTGCGAAGAACTCAAAAAAGACGGTCTTTCAGATTATATCAAAAGCACAACAGGTCTTTTGATTGACGCATATTTCAGCGCAACAAAGATTAAGTGGATACTCGACAATGTTCAAGGCGCACGTGAGAAGGCAGAGGCTGGCCAACTGCTGTTCGGCACAATTGACACATGGATTATCTGGAATCTCACCGGCGGCAAATCACACGTTACCGACTATTCAAACGCTTGCCGCACAATGCTGTTTGACATTGACAAGCTCTGCTGGGACGAGGAACTTTGCGAAAAGCTCGAAATTCCGATGTGTATGCTTCCCGAGGTTAAGCCGTCAAGCTGCGTTTACGGTTATCTTGACAAGATTTCCGGCGTTGAGGAGCTTGCAGGCTGCCCGATTGCCGGCGCTATCGGCGACCAGCCCGGCGCACTGTTCGGTCAGGGCTGCTTTGAAAAGGGTCAGGCTAAGAACACCTACGGCACAGGCTGCTTCCTGCTGATGAACACCGGCGAGGAGAGAATTGAAAGCAGATCAAATCTGCTTTCCGGCATCGCCTGGGGTCTTGACGGCAAGGTTATCTACGACCTTGAGGGCTCGGCATTCAACGCAGGCTCGGTTATCAAGTGGCTGCGCGACGAGCTTGAACTCATCGACAATGCAAGAGAGTGCGACGAGCTCGCAGAGGAAGTTCCCGACACAAACGGACTTTACCTTGTACCTGCATTCACAGGTCTTGGCGCTCCATACTGGGATATGTACGCTCGCGGAATTATGGTTGGCATCACACGTTCAATCAACAAGCGCCACGTTTGCCGTGCTGTGCTTGAGAGCATTACATACCAGATGACAGATCTGCTTGAGGCTATGATGAGCGATAGTGAGATTATGCTCAAGGATCTCCGCGTTGACGGCGGTGCTTCCGTATCAGACATTATGATGCAGATGCAGGCTGATATGACAGGCTGCAACGTTAACCGCCCTGTTAACCGCGAGGCTACGGCGCTCGGCGCTGCGTACCTTGCAGGACTTGCAACGGGTGTATGGAAGGACACTGCAGAGATTGAGGAGAACAGAAAGGTCGATAAGATCTTCGTTCCGTCAATGCCGTCAGATATCAGAAACAAAAAGTATTCAGACTGGAAGCGTGCGGTTGAACGCTCACGCAACTGGGAAAGATAAGAAAAAGGCACCTTGCAGGTGCCCTTTTTTATGCAAAAAATCTTGCAAATATTGATTCTTTGTTGTCGGATTCTTCTCTGTTAAGGTTTGTGATCGAGAACTCTGTCTGCTCTTCGGGATCAACATTTGTATCCTGCTGATACTGAGTGTTTGTCTCCTTTTCAGCATTGATCAGTCTGTTACGAAGCTCAGTTGTAATTCCGCCGTTGTAAGCGTAGATATAACCGTAAAACGCCTGACCGTAGTGCGAGCTCATATCCTCGTAAGTCCTCACGTCAAAATATGTGCCGCCCCAGTGAGATTCCGAAATAGTAACAGAACCGTCCTTGTTTACTTTTTCAACTATAGCAACGTGACCGCTCCAGCATGCAACTGCGCCTACCTTCGGCTCCTGACCGTAAGGATAGTAGCCTGCGCTTGCATTCATGCCGTACCACTCGCCTGCGTTACCTCCGGGGATAAGCGGCTTTTCGCCGTTCATCTCATAAATTCTGCCGTATGCATATGCAACGCAGTTCGGCATCGGAGTACCTGTCTGATGATACCAGTTAAGTTCTGTTGAATAATAAGGGATGCTCGAATCGGGAGCTGTAAGTCTTGGTGTGTAGTCGGAATCGTCAACATTTGCCGACGCTGTCATCGGTGCAAATGCAGAGATCATAATTG
>CAYZPT010000073.1:0-10227 GCA_964480285.1 uncultured Bacteroides sp. | reverse complement strand
CAACTGGGAAGTTTGCAGCGGTCAAATCCTTTGTCGGATATGCGGCAAGAAGGAACAACCCGGAGTAATCATTCAGGTGCTCACTTGCGTAATTAGCAGCCATAGCGCCTCCGAGCGAATGCCCTGCAAGATAATAATTGTCGTAATCGTATTTCTCACGGATTTTGTCTGCTTTGTTTGCACCGAGAATTGCGAGTTTCATCGGCATTTTTATCAAAAAGCAGTCAACACCCTGTTCGGCAAGCGATTTCATAATCGGTGCATACGCCGTTTCTTCAACCTTTGCGCCGGGGTAGAATATCAGCGCCTTGTCTTTGCTCGGACCGTCAAAGAAATATCCCTCGTCAATATGTGTCACCGTTACCGCTTCGCTGCTTGTTATGTAATCCTCCACATCAACTGCGCGGTAGTAATCGTTTGCGTATATCCCCATTGCAATTCCAAGCGCCGCAATAACGGCAACAAGAATTGCAATTATTATCTTATTTCGCTTTTTCATAATTATACCTCTTTCCCGTATTATATCACTATTCATTTGCTTTGAAAAGTGTTATTGAGAGTTGTATTTAGGTATGGTATAATGAAGTAGATATATTGGGATTTTCTGAGGTAATTAATATGATTGATTATAACAAAGAAGTAAAAGAACGCTGGGGTAATACCGAAGCGTATGCCGAATTTGAAAGAAAGACGAAGGATTATTCAAAAGAACGCTTTGCGGATATCAATTCAGGACTTGAAAACATTTTCCGTGAATTTGCAGAACTGATGCAACGTGGCGCAGAACCAAGTTCGACCGAAGCACAGATACTCGTAAAAAAGCTTCAGGATTATATCACGGAAAACTATTATACCTGCACCGAGGAAATCCTCAAAGGATTAGGGCAGATGTATGTCGCTGATGACCGATTCAAAGACAACATAGACAAATACGCTGACGGTACAGCAGAATTTGCCAGCAAAGCAATTAGAATATACCGAGAATGAAAAATGCTCTCCTTGGATTACCAAAGAGAGCGTTTTTTGAATTGTTATTCTCCTATTTCTTTTAATAAAGTGTCAATTTGCTCAAATGCGTTAATTGCATCTAAAAAAAGTTGCTGTTCATTAGTATACAACAGTTCCTCATGCAGATGTTCATAGGCATCCTTTGCTTTCAAGAATTCATCCTTCCAATCCGAAAATGCATAGGCACCGGTAGGATTATAGCTTTCAGGAATATTCCTTTTCTCTAAATATACAGAATCAGTTTGTTTAGTAAGGTTAATTAATCTTTTTAGCTCATTTTTGTCTTGTAAAAAGTCATCGATTTCAGGGAGTTTTATCATCCTTGTTACATCGTATATATGTCTTGCTTTAGAATTAATAGTTCCGCATATTGAATGACGCTTCACAGACATAATTTTATCAATGAAGGTTCTTTCAATGTTTAAAACATTGAGGGTAACAGGAACTAATTCGTATTCTTTAACCACATCATTGTAGCCTTTGCTTTCCAGATATTCCTGAATATATGTTTTCATTGTTTTAGTTCCATAAGGCTCCGGTCTTACGGATGAACCAATTTCAAGCTTGATTTTGTTTTCAGGATTATCATACCAGAAATATGTGCTTTTGTTTCTGTTGTTTCGCTCATCACTGATGATTTCGGCAGAGGAATCTGCTGTCATAGCTTTTTCAATTGATTTTAATTTGCGCTCGATTTGTTTATCTGACATTCCTTCGCCGGGAACAAAGGTTAAATCAATATCCTCTGAAAAGCGTTCAATTGAACCGGGATAGCACTTGCTTAAAGAGGTTCCACCTTTAAACACACAATTTTGCGCATGTTCAGTATTGGACAAAAATAGCAATGCGCGAACAATAAAATAATCTCGTTCAACTGCAGATTCGGGAATGTTTCTTTCATTTGCTGTAAGAGTTATTAATTCTGTGAATTCAGCTTTGTTGTTGTGCAACTGCATAAAGCTCCTCCATTTTAGGAATCTTGTAGGATGATAATGCGGACAAATACTTGCTTAATGAGTTTTGAATACTGTAATAATTCAATGCCTCTTGCAAAAAAGCAATAACCCATTTGGGATAATGAATCGTTTTAATTACTGTTTCAAATGTTGATTCATTGTATTGCTTACACAATTCTTCAATATTAGTTAGAAATACATTATAGTTGATGTTTTGAATATTGTTATAATCATGTAATAGTTCTAGTGTTTTTATAATTGTTTTAACATCGTTATTATAAACGAGATCGTGTTTGTGAACAATTATATTTCTAATTTGTTTGATTTGTTCTTCAGGAGCAGAGGAGTAAACTATATATCTTTTTGGAACTTGTGTTGTTATTCCCATGGAATTATACATATTATACTTGATTACAATGCCTTTATTCTTTGCAATAAACAGATTTAGTATTTCACTTTCTGAAGGAGGAATTATTCCGAAACGTGTTTTTTTAGGTCTACAATATACTCCTTTAGAAACACGATTAATCTCGCCACTACGACATAAGCGGCTGACAGCTTGTGAAAATGCAGCTTCGCTAACTTGATTACTGAATTTTTCTTTGTATAAACTTCCGGTCATTATTAATTGGTTTTCCGGTGTGTTTTGGAATTCATTTAATATTTTTTCTTTTAGCTTCATGTCAAATCCTCCTTTCTCAAAATTCAAGAATAGTATATGCTTTTTATAAAAAAATGTCAAGTTTTTTTGTAATTTACTTGACACTTTTAGAGTTTTTGTATTTTCTACAAATAAAGTATTCTGAATGCAAACGTTCTTATTTTATGTCGTAATAATAATCAAGCCCGTTGATATACTTTGCGTAGTCAAGACGCATTTCCTTTGGACAATAATGGTAATGCATATGGATTGCCATCCCAACAAGTGTTCCAAGCGTGTAATCATCATGAATAATCATTACGCTTTCGGCTTGCAACTTGGTCGGATTTTTTCCGTGATACACAAAGCCCTCTGCTTCCGCTTGCTGCATAAACTTCTGCTTTAGATTGTCGTTTGCAAGGCGGATAAATACCTTGTTGTTTGTTTTCAGTAGTTCTGTTAGTGTTCTCATTTTCAACACTCCTTATAGATTATTCCATAAAGAGAAGAAAGGAGAATCCCATAGATCAAGCATTAGCACCTTGCCATTTCGGTAGGTTGCTGTGTGGTCATCGGGCTTGTCCCTCGCACACTCTTTATGGTAACTTGAATATATCACGCTGAAATCCAAAAGTAAACAGATTTACAAAAATCACTTTTTCAAGTCCAAAAAGACGGACATAGATATTACTGTTTAGTTATGATTTGACATATGTTATCATATATGATAACATAAGGCGAATAATATCAAGGAGGTGAGGGATTTGACGGACGACAGCATCATTAAAATGCGGCAGAACATTATATCAAAGCTGACTCAGGCGCGGCTTGAAAAAGGGCTGTCGCAGGCACAACTTGCAGAAATGATCGGAACGTAGCGTTCCAACATTTGCAGAATTGAAAGCGGAGCGCAAAATCTCTCGCTGGATATGCTAATCAAGATTTCTCAGGCGTTGGATAAAAATGTCGACATTGTTTTGAACGATATAACGAATAGCATAAATAACCACTACTTACTAAAACTTTATGACGAGCCGCTAATAGAGTTTACGCTTGAAACCAAATCTCTTGAAGGTTTAACTGCTGAAATCATTAGTGTTAATAAAGAAAAAGAATCGTTATTCCCGCTTGACCTGAAGCTGACTAATGAAGGTATTGTTAAGTGGCTTGAGCACAGAGTAATACCAAGAAATCGTCAAAATGTTGACGAGATTCTTAAATGTGTCGGATTAAGTGCAAATAATGTAAAAGGCATAATAGATATATCTATGGGCTTGTCGCTCAACGACAGCTACTGGGTTGTAAAAAACGATTTTGATGGTAAATATGCCGATTACAATCTGTTTGAAAACCGCTTTTCCGAGGCACTTTCGCTTGTTGCTTATACAGGTGTTGGCACAGGAAACGAGGCGTTTTCAACCTCTCCCGAGTTTACTACTAACGGTATGCTCCGTAAGGCGTGGCGCTTCGTTGAGGACGACGGCATTTATCTTTACAAGGGCGGAACCGAAGGCGCTGTGAATGCCGGCAACGAGCCGTATAGTGAGTTTTATGCTTCTCAAATTGCTGAAGTGATGGGGCTTAACGCCGTTCATTATGACCTTGAAAACTGGAAGGGTATTCTTGCTTCAAAATGCAAGCTGTTTACCGACATTGACACGGCATTCGTACCAATCGGCAGACTTATGAAAGAGGGTACCCTCAAAGCCGCTCTTGACATCTATGATGAATATGGCAAGGATTTCCGAGAGCAAGTGAACAGTATGCTCGTGTTTGACGCTCTGATTTATAACGAGGACAGGCACTTTGGCAATTTTGGTCTGCTTCGTGATAACCATAGCGGTAAAGTAATTGCGCCGGCTCCGATTTTCGATAACGGATTATCCCTGTTTAATTTCGGAATGACGGACGATTTCAATAATCTTGCTGAATATGCCAAGACCAGAACCACACCGTACAGGATCTCATTTGAGGATGTATGCAGAGAGGTTATGGGAACAAAGCAGCGCAATCAGCTTAGAAAGATTGTTGATTTCAAATTCACAAGGCATCCTTCAATCAATCTTCCTGAAGAACGCCTGACGGCGATTGAAAACTATATCAATGTTCGTGCACGAGAATTATTGTCCTTACCTAAATTGAGATAATAAAACACATTTATAAAACAGCGAGTTAGAGGATTTATTGTCTTACTAATTCGCTGTTATTATATTTTCTCGCATACTTCGACAAATTCTGATAGACGATATATTATACTATTGGGTTGAAGGAGGTGAGAATATGAGCTATAAAAAGCTGCTGAAAACGGTAGCAAATGAGTATGACACAACACCAAAAGAGGTTGAAAAAGAAATTAAGAATGCTATAAAAATGGCAGGTTACGATATAGAACCTCAGCTCTTTATCGCACTCTGCGCCAAACAAGCAATAGACGATATATTGTAACATTTTTATTATATATAGTCTATTCACTCCTATTGGAATTGATATGATAGTTTCGATAGGAGTGATTATTTTGAATACGGCAGAAGCAACAAAACAAAGAATTCTGGAGCTTTGTTATGAGAGAAATATAACCCCTTGCAGACTTGCATCTTTGTCTGGCATACCATACACAACTGTTAAATCAATAATATATAACCAAAGTAAAAACCCCGGAGTTGTCACTATAAAGAAAATCTGTGACGGATTGGAAATATCAATCACCGATTTCTTTGATACGGACATTTTTAGAAACTTAGAACAAGAAATAAAGTGAGGAGTTACCATTACGGCAACTCCTTTTTTATTCATAAAACTATGCATATTCTTCTTAATAAATTTTTGCAAAGTCCGTTTTTATGGTCACGGATATAATAATACTTAAAATCGGCTTGACAAAACCAATATTCATCTCTAAAGTAAATATCACAATATAGAACATTTGTTTTATATTGAATAAACTTTAGGAGATGATAATTATCACAAGTTATGAATTCAGGAACGACCCGATGTTCCTGAGAAATCAATTTAAGGGGGTTGGTATGTTTCGTTTACCCCTCATCAAAAAGCAGAATATCAATCTTGATTCTGTTAAATTAATAGGTTATGATAAGATTAGTCAAAATAGTGATTTTTCAAAAATAGTTCATTTCTATCTTGACGATTACAAGTTTGAGGACATCTATTCAAAGCCTGATAAGAAACTTGTCTTGCTGAAAAAGTTCAAAGCCGTATTAACGCCTGATTTCAGTATGTATCTTGAAATGCCCGTACCGTTGCAGTTATACGCTGCGTTCAAAAGTCGGTGGGTAGGTGCTTATTTGCAAAGTCAGGGAGTTAAGGTGATACCGACTGTACGCTGGGCAGATTTAACGAGCTTTAACTATTGCTTTGACGGGATTGAAAAAGGCAGTATCGTTGCTGTTTCAACAGTCGGCACTAAGAAAGAAAAGGCTCATTTTATGCTCGGTTACAACGAAATGTATAGCCGTATTAAGCCGAGTACCGTTATTTGCTACGGCAAGCCATATCTTGAAATGAAAGGCGACCTCGTTGTTGTTGATTACAGCGAAACGAACCATTCGAAGAGTTATTTAATCAAAGGCGGCGGTTCCGCAGGCGGAGGCAGTTCAGGTAATCCTGATCAATTTGACGAAGAATTTGATATGCCTGATTTCCCCGGTTGGGAGAATAAAGCTCCAGGAAAGGATTATGAATGGAAAGGAAGCGGACCGGTTGAAAGTAACAGAGGAAACTGGGTTAATAGAAAAACAGGAGAAAGGTATTATTATGATATTGGGCATCCTAAAGGAATAGAGCCTCATTGGGATTATTATAATCCTAATGGATGGGAAAGGGGATATCGAATATTCCCTGATGGAACGTGGATGCGAAAAATTTTAGAAATGGAGGATAATACAATATGGAAAACAACCTTGATTTGGTAGACGAGTTATATAATACTTATAAAGATAAGTGGCTAAAGAATAAAAAATTCCGAAAAGCAGCATGGACTGTTGGCGACCATGAACATTGCCTTTTTGATGGCAAGCGGATTAGCAATTATGATATTGATGACAATGATAAGCAAGGATACGTTTCAACAACTGGTTGGGTATGGCTTTGTACAGATTGTTTTGAAGCTCTGAAGCAAAAAGGATATAACTTACCCTTAACTAAAAATAGCGTAAATATGGTAAAGGAGGCGTTGAATGAACACAAAACGGTTGTTATTTCTTTGAATAACGAGCAGTATTTCATCAAGAATAACGGCAAAATAACTGTTGAACATAATGGCAGCATCAAGGAATACGATGGTATTTTATCTATGGAGCGCGAGCAGATGTTTTTCGGCAAGCCAATCAGAGAAGCGATTGACGACATTTATTTAGGAATCATTGATTAACTTATTTTTGGTGAATAATATGAACTTTTATTATAGATTCTGGTGATTTTGCACCAAAAACAACCACAATATTTGACAAATTGCACAAAAAACGGCGAATTTATGGTCTTATATTGACAACGGCACCTGCTGCGGCGAGGACTATAAATGACTTTTTGACCGATACAGGCACAACCGAGGAGGACTACGACCTGATACTCACCGGTGATTTGGGGTATACCGGCACAGAGTTGCTGCACGAGCTGCTTGAAATCGAGTACAACCGCAGCATTCAGAGTGTGCATGGTGACTGCGGACTGATGATATTCGACCTCAAAAAGCAGGACGTCAATTCCGGCGGCTCGGGATGCGGCTGTAGCGCGTCTGTGCTGTGCTCGCACATCCTCAAGCGTATGCGTGCAGGGGAATTGCATAAGGTGCTGTTTGTCGCAACCGGTGCACTGATGAGCCCGACTTCCACAAAGCAGGGGCAGGATATCCCCGGCATCGCCCACGCCGTCCTGCTTGAAAAATAAATACTGCAATACGGCAGCGGTTTATCCGTTGCCTTTGTTTTTTCGTTGTGGTATAATGAATAAAATAAATCGTATTTTAATATGGAAAGAGTACGCTAAAGAATCAGGCGCAAAGACCTGAATTAAAAGTGTTTATGGAATAGTCGAATTCGGATTTGATAAGGAGATTGAATATGGAAAAGAACAGACTTGAAGCGTTCAGCGATGGTGTTCTGGCAATCATAATTACAATTATGATACTTGAACTGAAACAACCGGTCAGCGACGGTTGGAAAGACTTTTTTGCACTGTGGCCGACACTGCTTACATATGCGCTCAGCTTTTTATTTATTGCAATATACTGGGTAAATCATCACAATATTATCCATATGGCAAAACGGGTTAATTATCCGATCTTGTGGTGCAATATCGCATGGCTTTTCGTGATGTCGTTTATCCCGTTTGCAACGGCATGGGTCGGCACTCATCCAATGTCATTTGCGCCGGTATGCCTGTATTTTTCGGATATGCTTATGGCGTGCCTTACCATCCACCTTATGATATATCTTATTGCGCGTGAAAACGGTACGGCAAAACAGTTCAAATTAAGTTCGCGCAATATTATCAGTATTATCACTTATACGTTGGCGGCTTGCTTTGGCGGTTTTTGCCCGATTGTGGCATATATTATCGTTGCCGCAGTTTCCTGTTGGTGGATTTTCCCGGAGAAGAAAAAGGCGGATAATAATTCCGACGAACAGTAATTTGCGGAGGTGTTTATTTATGACACTTAAGAGAATTGATGCAGAATTGACAGTCTGCAAATTAGCGTCGATAGATAATCTGAATCATAATGATGATTTTTATTTTGTAGGTAAAACAGATGATGAGATATCGCTCGTGTGTCTGACTGAGAATACGCCTGCAGAAACAGTTGCAAGAGAAGACGGTTGGAAAGGCTTCTATATTCAGGGAACTCTTGACTTTTCGCTTGTCGGTATCCTTTCGAAGATATCAACAATCCTTGCGGATAATCAGTTAGGCATCTTTGCCGTTTCGACCTACAACACGGATTATATTCTTGTTAAAAAAGAGAACTTTGATAAGGCAACAAACGCTCTCAAAAATGAGGGATATGAGGTTGAATAAAGGAGAAGTTATGACACATTACGAAAGAATGCTTAATGGTATGCTTTACGACCCGAGAGTTGACGAAATACTCGGCGAGCAGTTTCCTTTTCAGGATAAGCTGTGGGAATTCAACCAGCTCAAACCCTCCGATGTGGAGAAAAAAGAGCAGTATATGAAGGAAGTTTTTGCCGAGTGCGGCGAGAACAACTATATTGAGCTGCCTTTTAACGCCAACTGGGGCGGACATAATGTTCATTTCGGCTCCGATATTTATGCAAATTCAAATCTCACGCTCGTTGACGACGGGCATATCTTTGTCGGCGACAAGGTGATGTTTGGACCGAACGTAACGATAGCAACCGCAAACCACCCGATTGACCCCGAACTCCGCGCAAAAGGCCTGCAGTACAACAAGGATGTCTACATCGGCGAAAACACATGGATTGGCTCGGGCGTCGTTATTGTACCCGGCGTTAAGGTCGGCAAAAATGTTGTTATTGGTGCGGGCAGCATCGTAACAAAGGATATCCCCGATAACGTTGTAGCGGTAGGCAATCCTTGCAGAGTGCTCCGAGAAGTGTCCGAACACGACAGAGAATACTACTATAAATCAGAAAAAATAGACTGGAATGAGATTGACTGATGAATATAAGAAACGCGGAAAATAAAGATGCAAAACGCATTGTAAGTCTGCTCAGTCAGGTGCTTGAGCTGCACGCGGATATACGTCCCGATATTTTCCAAACGGGCACAACGAAATATACCGAAAACGAGGTTGAGGAGCTTATACACAATGAAAGCAGGCGTACCTACGTTGCTGTTGATGAAAACGATGAGTTAATCGGTTTTGCTCTTTGTGAAATCAGGAATATTAATTCCCACAATATGGTTCCTCGCAAAGAAATGTATATTGACGATATTTGCGTTGACGTCAGCGCAAGGGGACAGCGCACCGGCAGTCAGCTGTTTGAGTACGTTAAGAAAGAAGCAAAAAAGCTCGACTGCTATGAAATAACGCTGAACGTCTGGGAAGGCAACAACAGCGCCAAAGCGTTTTACGATAAAATGCAAATGAAACCGAAATCAACAATGATGGAATTAATACTGTAAAATATTTTGGCAACACACGATTTACAGAGGCAAAGTATGAACTACAAGGTAATTGATAAAGAAAAGTATTACAGAAAAGGCGTTTTCCGTCATTTCACCGAGGACTGCAAATGTTCGACATCTATGACGGCACGTATTGACGTAACCGGACTTGCGGAGTACTCCAAAAAGACGGATACAAAGTTCTATCTGAACTTTTTGTACCTTCTCTCAAAGGTGCTCAATTCGCGGGACGATTATAAGATGGATTATCTTTACAAAACGGACGAGCTTATTTGCTACGATGTAATCAATCCGTGCCATTACGTCTTTCACGAGGATACGGAAACCTGCACGACGGTTCACTCAAAGTACTGTGAGGATTACAAAACCTTCTATGAAAACGCACTGCGGGACATGGAAAACGCAAAGAACACACGCGAGTATGAATATAATGCCGATAAACGCCCCAACTGGTTTGACGCTTCCTATGTTTCGTGGATATCCTACGATTCGCTTAAC
>CAYZPT010000072.1:0-10328 GCA_964480285.1 uncultured Bacteroides sp. | reverse complement strand
TCACGAAGTGACAGAGGGGAGCGTCTGCGCTAGCAAAGCTGTCGCATTTATGCGAAGCTGAGGGGTTGTCTGGACGTCGATACAATCCCTCCGTCTGCTCGTACCTCGCAGCCACCTTCTACAGAAGCCGTCCCTTTTGTCACCTGCGGTGACATTTCCCCACACTGTGGGGAATCACCCTTTACACAAGGGAGGCTGAATATGATTGAGGATTATATTATGAACTTTGAATACCTATACATACCAATCGGCGTGCCGACTTTTCACCTTGAAAGCGCGCAGGCTGAGTTTGAAAAATCAATAGATTTGCTGAAGAGCATTGACGGTGACGTTAAAGTTCCCGACGAAATGCTGCTCAGCATTGACAAGTTAAACACCTTTACAGCAGGCAAGCACCCCGACCTTGTGATTGTGCAGAATATCACCTTTGCAAACGGTGCTTATATTGCGGAGGTGCTGCGCAGGTTTGACTGCCCTGTGCTTCTTTGGACGCTGCGCGAGCCGGTTATCGACGGCGGCAGACTGCGCCTCAATTCGCTGACTGGTGCTTTCTCCGCAGCAAACGTGCTTAAGAGCTTTGACAGACCGTTTGAATACATCTTCGGCGCTCCGACAGAGGATAACGTCAAGGCGAAAATCGCGTCAACCGTACGCGCCGCAAGGGTTAAGAAGGCTATGAAGAGCCTGAACATTCTGCAGGTAGGTCACACTCCGCAGGGCTTCGGCTTCGGCAGAGCGCTCGATATGGAGATGATGACAACCTTCGGCGCAACGCTCAATTCAATTGAAGCGCGTGAGCTTATTGACAAGGCAAAGACCTTTACAGATGATGACGTTAAATCATACCTCGACGATGCAAAAGAGCGCATCGCAGGTCTTGATAAAATCAAAGAGAAAAATGTGCTTGACTTTGCGCGACTTTACAAGGCGTACGACGAGTACGTTAAGGATAATAACATCGGCGCGCTTTCATCACGCTGCTGGCCGGACTTCTTCACTGCTTTCGGCACTCCCGTCTGCTCGGTGCTTGCAATGCTGAATGACCTCGGCGTTGCCGCTGCCTGCGAAGCGGACACTTACGGCGCGCTGACTATGTACATTTCGCAGTTCCTTACGGGCAAGCCTGCGTTTTTCGGCGATCCCGTTTCTATGGACGAGGGCGAAAATACTATCACATTCTGGCACTGCGGCACTGCTGCCTGCTCGCTTGCACGCGAGGACACAGGCGCGTGCGCCGGCGTTCACTGCAACCGCAAAATCGGACCTACGCTTGAATTCGGCTGCAAGGCTGAAAAGGACGCAACCATTTTCAGAATCGGCAAAAAAGCCGACGGCACTTTCCGCTTCTTTATCTGTAAAGGTAAAGCACTTGACAAACCGCAGCAATTCTTCGGCACTTCAATCGTTATCAAAACCGATAATGACGCCGCAGAAATTATTAACACTTCGGTCAAATCAGGCTGGGAGCCGCACTTCGCAGTAGCTATGGGCGACATTGCCGAAGAACTTAAAGCACTTGCAAATTTCCTTAGTATCGAGGTAGAAGAATTCTAAATGTTCAACGTCAAAGAAATACTGTTTTTTGTTGTAGTTTTGGTTTCAAACATTATACAGTGTATCACAGGCTTTGCAGGCACAGTGCTTGCAATGCCGTTTTCGTTGATGCTTGTTGGGTACGACACCGCAAAGCCGATACTCAATCTGCTCGGTATTGTCGTATCTCTCGGTGTTGTTACAATCAACCGCAAGGCGCTGAATAAAAAAGAGTTTATCCGCATTATTGTGACAATGCTCAGCGGTATGGTCGGTGGCTTTCTTATTACGCGCGTGTTCAGCGTAAGCCCCGCATTTTTGTATAAGCTGCTCGGCGTTATAGTAATCGGTTTTATGTGCCTCGGCTGCCACCATTCATTCTCCAAAAAGTACAAGGAACGTCAGGAGAAAAAAAGGCAGGAAGGTAAGCAGAAAACTAACGTCTGGTCGTTTGCAGTGCTTGTTATTGCCGGCATTGTGCACGGTATGTTCTCGTGCGGCGGTCCGCTGATGGTTGTGTACGCTTCCGAGCATCTTAAGGGACGTGACGAATTCCGCGTGACAGTTTCCGCCACATGGTGTGTGCTCAACTCGATTATTCTTTTTACTGACGTTAAAGCAGGGCTGTTCAACCCGCATACAGTTGCGCTTACTCTTGTGAGCGTCGGTCTGCTTTTCCTCGCGCTGTTCATCGGCAATCTGATTTTCAGGCATATGAACAAGCGCTGGTTTATGATAATCACATACGTTTTAATGGGTATCAGCGGCGTGTCGCTGCTGATTAAGTAGGTGCGGTTATGACGACAAAAGCATTGAACTTGCATTCTGTTAAAACTGAAAACCGCTCGCTGATTCTGTACACCCTTAACAGCGAAGGCGCAATGTCGCGCAAGGAGCTTGCCGCAAAGCTCGGTCTTACTCCTGCGGCGGTTACAAAAATCTGCGCCCGACTGATTGAGCAGGGCATTATTCGCGAAATCGGCGAGGCTGACTCCGACGGTAAATCGGGCAGGCGCGAGATACTGCTTGAACTCTGTAACGACAGCAAGCTGTGCTTTGGCATAAATGCAGAAAAGGACGCTGTTACGCTGTCAATCTGTACTCTATCGGGCAAGCTGATAACTAAGAAAAGGCTGCCCTTCACAACCGACATTGACGAAGTTATAAAGCAGGGCGGGGCGTTCCTTGATGAAAACAGCAATTGCCGCAGTAGTATAGTAGGCGCGGGCGTGTGTATTATCGGCTCGCTTAACGAAAACGACTTCGGTATCTGGAAGGAGCGTAATCTCAAAGGCAAGCTTGAAGCCGCCTTTGATATGCCCGTTGTGATTAAAAACAACGTCAAGGCATTTGCAGAAAGCGAACGCATCTTCGGCAGTAACAAGAGCAGCGGCTCGGTGCTTTTCCTCAAATGGGGTCCGGGAGTCGGCTCGGCAATAATGGCTGACGGGCGTGTGTTTTCCGGCAATGACGCCTCCGCCACGGAGATAGGGCATTACATTGTGAATCCTGCAGGCGGAAAATGCCGTTGCGGACGTTTCGGCTGCCTTGAAACCGAGGTGAGTGAGGAGGCAATTTTTAAAGAGATTAATTCATCTCAAACACTTGACGAAACGCTTAAAAATTGCGATAATGATATTATAAATATTATAGACCATAAAATTGATATGGTGGCGCTTGCGCTGACTAACACAGCCACTATACTCAATGCCGACAGTGTCGTGCTTTTCGGCACTATGTTCGGCAACAATTCTGTACCTGCCAAGCTTGCACGCCAGTGTGTGAGATATAACGCAAATCTGAGCGAGGATATGATTAACGTTTCCTCCCTCAATGCAGATGTTGATTATATCGGTGCAGCGGCAGTTTGCGCAAAAAAATTCTTCTTTGAAAGCGAGGATTAAAAATGGAAGAAAAATCTTTGACCCACGGCATTAAATTCAAGGACAAAGTGGGTTACGCGCTCGGCGACGCGGGCGGTCTGCTCACGTTTTCGCTCATAGGTGCGTTTCAGAATCAGTTTTACACAAACGTGCTCGGTATTGACCCCAAGTATATCGTTGTCCTGATTCTCGTTGCAAGAGTATGGGACGCTATCAACGATCCGCTCTGGGGCGCGTTCATTCAGTCAAGAAAGCCGAGACCGCAGGGTCAGTTCAGACCGTGGATTCTCTACTTTTCAGTTCCGCTTGCGGTTTCTGCAGCGTTTATGTTCCTCAAGATTCCGGGCTGGAATGAATCAAAGTACCTTGTTTACGCGTATATCACATACATTACTTACGGTATGATGTACACCGCCGTTAACATTCCTTACGGCTCGCTTGCTTCAGTTATCACTGACGACGAGCTTGAGCGTTCCTCACTTTCAATGTGGCGTTCAATCGGCGCAGGCGTCGGCGGACTTCCGGGCACAATCATTCTTCCTATGATTGTGTACACTACAATCGGCAAATATCCAAACGGCGTAGCACAAAAGCAGCTTGACGGCAATAAACTGTTCTGGTGCGTGCTTGTTCTCTGCATTATTTCTGTCGGCGTATACTTTGCTCACTACAAGATGACAAAGGAGCGCATTGCACCGCAGAAGAAGGTTAAGGATAAGAATCACAATGCAATTGCAACGCTTAAGGATCTGTCAAAGAACAGGGCGTTCATTATGCTTTGCATCGCTTCAATGATGCTTATTGCGTTCCAGTTCTACTATCAGTCAACTTATACATATCTGTTCACAGACTACTTCGGCAAGCCGGGTCTTTATGCGATGGTATCCATCTGCACATATCTGCCGATGGCGATATTCATCCCGATTATGAACAAGCTCATTGTCAAGTTCGGCAAAAAGGAGCTTTGCGCCGTAGGTATGGCGTTTGCCGCGGTTGCAGTGTTTGTGCAGTTCATTATCAAGGACACTTCACTTGCCGATCCGACAAACAATATTGCACCGTACGTTTTCCTCGGTCTTACGTTCCTGTCAGGTCTCGGTCAGACTTTCCTCGTGCTCGAGGTGTGGGCGCTCGTTATGGACGTTATCGATTACCACGAGGTACGCACAGGCAAGAGAGAAGAGGGTATGACTTATGCGCTGTTTTCATTCACAAGAAAGCTCGGTCAGACTCTCGCAGGCGTAGGCTTAAACGCACTGCTTGCGTTTATCCACTATGACGTTGACGCAACAAAGAACGGCGAGCTTTTAAAGCCCGACGTAATCTCGAATATCTACAAAATTTCAACAATTGTGCCGGCAATAATGCTTGCAATTATGGCGGTAGTTCTGTTCTTCGGCTACAACCTTTCAAAGAAAAAGCTTGCAGAGGTTCACGAACAGCTTCAGCAAAACCGCGCAGCAGAAGCAGAAGACTAATTTAGAATTGAGAGTTGAGAATTGAGAATTCAGAATTCATAACTCATCATTTCAACAGGAGTAAAATATGGAAAACAATAAAGTTCACGTAGGTTTCGGTTTTCACGTAAACTGCTACCATTCTTACAGAGGCGATACAAACGATAACCTCGGCTTCGGCTCTGATATCCGCATTATCCGCCAGATTATAGACGTGCTCAATCAGTGCAACGAGGAGGGTATCCCCGTTAAAGGCACCTGGGACAGCGAAAATTTCTTCTCCCTTGAGCAGATTCTGCCCGAATATGCGCCCGATATCATTGAAGGTATGAAGGAGCGCGTTGACAAATACGGTGATGAGAACATCATTATGGGCTACTCAAACGGCGCTCTCTCCGCTATGAATGAGGAGGAGTTTGAGGCTTCAATCGAGCTTGCCGTTACAAACGAGCAGGGCAGCGGTCTGCAGGATATCTTCGGCGAGTATGAAAAGATTGTCCGCCCGCAGGAGGTTATGTTCACCCCCTCGCAGGTTAAGCTGTATAACAAAACGGGCGTTAAGGCGCTTTGCCTTTACTATTCCTGCGTGCCGTTTGACGCTTTCAGGACTATCGTTCCAAAGCTCCCCGACGAGCTTGCTTTCAACCCGCTTACATACACATATAAGGGCGAGAGCATGACTATTCTGCCCACTTATAATAACTCTGATGTATGCGACGCAGGTTGCCTGCGCGCGTGGGTTAAGGACTTGCACAAAAAGCAGGTCGACGGCGAAATCAATCACGACGTTTTCATCTTCATCAATATGGACGCTGACAGCCCGTTCTGGGAGCCGATGCCCGTGCCGGTTATCAAGGGCAAGATTGCAAACTCCAACGGCATTGAGGGCTTGGTGCGCGAAATCAGCGACCTTGATTACGTCGTTTACGACACACCGGGCGGATATATCAAAACGCACGAGCCGCTCGGCGATATCGACTTCACGCACGACACCGCGGACGGCAACTTCACCGGCTACGCTTCGTGGTCTGAAAAGCCGTATAACCGCAAAATCTGGACTGCTGTTGACCGCGCAAGAGCAATGGCAAAGGTCAACGCAAAGAGCGACTTTGACGCTCCGTCATTCCGCGACAGAGTGCTGCTGCTCTCCACCACTCACTTCGGCCTTGCAACTCCCGTGCTGAATATCCAGCGCGAAATTAAGGCAAACGAGCTTGCCGATAAAATTATCAAAGAGGAGAGCACTGCGCTTGACGTTAACAAAAAGCTCGTGCTTCACAACATCACAAAATCAACTCTGCAGTGCGTTCAGCTTAAACTCAACATCGATGTTGACTCCGCTTCGCAGATTAAGCTCAAGGCAACCAATCTCAAGGACTACGCGATTATCCCGATGGATGACGATATGCAGACCGTATTTGCGATTATGCGTTTTAAGAAGGTGCAAAGCAAGTATACCATTGACGTGAGCGTTGACAAAAAGCGCGATGCAGCGCCGCTTGACATCGACCTTAAAACCGATAAGCTGGAGATTAAGTTCTCCGTTCACGGCAACATTTACAGCGTTAAGGCTGACGGCAGGGAAATCGGCGAGAGCGAATTCCTCAAGAGCTTTGTGACCTACGACGGCAAGAGCTACGAGTTTGAAAAAACTGACGTTACACCGCTTGAACTCGGCGGCAGCGGCGAGGGCTTACGCGTAAGCGGCGTTATCAATCTGCCGAATCAGACAGAGCAGGGCAGCTTCAAATTCGATTTCTTCAAGATGAAATCGAGCGACGCGATATTCGTGCGCACCAATGTAAACTACCCCTACACGCCCGAAACCACCTCGATTTCTACCGAGAATTCTTCGCTCGGCAGGTTCAGCGATATGAAGTGGACAGAGGCTGTGCCGTTCCAGATTACGCCTGATTTTGACGGCGACATCCGCGTTATCAAGCGTAACTTTATGGACGATATTTCGTCATTCAGAACGCAGTCGTTCCCTGAGTGTGACGAAAAGAACAAGAGTCTTGCTTCCTTCAACCATCAGCTCACCGCTGGCGTTGTCGGCCTTGCTGACGAAAAGGGCGGACTTATTATCGCAAACGCGCGCCAGGTGCTGAACTCAATGGCATACTGCCCGATGCGCCTTGACAGCGACAAGACGGTACATATGAATCCGTTCGGTCACTACTACGGCGAGCAGCGCCACCACTGGGGCAGGGCGAAGGACGAAATCCTTGCAACCTACACGATGATTACCCCACAGGGCAAGTCGATTGGCCCTGCTTATAACGGACAGGGCGAAACCGCTATGCTTGCGCTCTTCGGTTTCAGCGGCGCAGAGCCGACTGACGAGCAGATGGCAGATATCATTTCATTTGCCGACGGCGCAGTCGCAACCGATAACGAAGCAGGCGTACTCACTCCGTTCTACGGCGACAACGTCCGCATTAAAGAGGCAAAGGCTGACGGTATTCAGGAGGATAAGCTCATTAACTCCGTTTGGTCCGGTCTTGCCGGCAACATCAAGGACTACGCCACCAAGGGTACCAAAGCCATAACCCATATCGTCAAATCACAAATCAAATCACGCAAATAATTTGTGTTACGAAATTTGTAGGGGTCGACGACCTCGGCGACCCGAAACAATAAAGCACTCAGTTTTCGCTGAGTGCTTTGTTTATTGTGTTTATTACCTTTTTCTTGTCTGCCGACCACAGCGGCGCTATCAGATCACGCTTTGCGCCGTCGCCTGTCAGCCTGTGAATTACCACACTTTCGGGGATTACCTGAACGCATTTTACGATTAAATCTGTGTACTCATCAAGCGTCATTACCGGCACTTTGCCCTGCCTGTATTCTTCGGCGAGGTCGGTGCCCTCAAGTATGTGCAGCAGCTGCAGCTTTATGCCGTCAGTGCGCTGGCAGACATATTTTACGCTTTCGATTATATCTTTGGTGCTTTCACCGGGTAAGCCCAAAATCAGGTGCGTTACCACGTTGATATCAATTGCGTGCAGGTCACGCACCGCCTTGTCGTACACCTCAAGCGGATAGCCGCGGCGTATGTATTCGGCAGTTTTTTCGTGTATCGTCTGCAAACCGAGCTCCACAAAAACGGGCTTGATTCTTTTCAGCTCGTCAAGCAGCTTCAGCACATCTTCGCCAAGGCAGTCGGGGCGCGTGCCGATTGAAATTGCCACAATGTCGGGGTGCGCTATTGCTTCTGTATACTTCGCGCGCAGCACATCAACGGGTGCGTACGTGTTAGTGAACGCCTGAAAGTAGGCGATGTATTTGCCGTCCTTTATCTTCGCACACACGCGCTCTTTGCCACGTTCAATCTGCTCGGTAACCGTCAGCGCTCTGTCCTCTGCAAAGTCGCCGCTGCCGCCCTTTGAGCAGAAAATGCAGCCCCTTGTGCCGAGCGTGCCGTCGCGGTTCGGGCAGGTGAAGCCGCCGTCAATCGCAAGCTTGTAGACCTTGCAGCCAAAGCGCTCTTTAAGGTATGTGTTAAGCGTTGTATATCTCATAAAACTCTTTCAGATTTTTCTCGTTGCCGCAGGCGTATGAGCGTATCTGCGACGCGTCAAGCTCTTCGCCCTCGCAGGTGGAGCACACGCCGCCCGCTTCCTTTAATATCAGCGTTGCGCCTGCCCAGTCCCATGGGCGCAGTATCAGTTCAAAGTAAAGGTCTGCCTTGCCTGCCGCGATGTAGCAGATGTCAAGCGCTGCCGAGCCTGCGCGGCGTACTTCAAGCGATTTGTAAAATACCTGCTCTGTAACTTCAAACGTGCGTTTTGCGAGTTCGTGCTCGTAAGGGCAGGTGCCAAACAGCACAAGGCTCGTCTTTAAGTCGCAGTCGCCGACGTGAATCGGCTTGCCGTTGAGGTAAGCGCCCTTGCCCTTTTCGGCATAGTAGATATTGTCAAGGTCGGGGTCCATAACCACGCCGATAACAAGCTCTTTGTCCTTTGCAAGACCAACGCTGATTGCGCTGTGCTGAAAGCCCTTAACAAAGTTAGTCGTGCCGTCAATCGGGTCGATGATGAAACAGTATCCGTCAGTCAGCTCCTTGTTGCCGTCGCCCTCCTCGCCGAAAAACTGCGCGTCTGGCAATACCTCACTCAGTTTTTCCACAAGGAAGTCCTGTATCATTTTATCGTACTTCGTAACAAGATCAACGCTTGAGCTTTTCAGCTCAACGCCGAGGTCGCTGCCCGCGCTTTTGTAAATCTTCGCCGCATCTTTAACAATTTTAACAATTCTATCAAGCATAACAATTCCTCCTGCACCTATTCTATCATAAATTGCGATTATTGCAATATAATTTATTATGATACTTTTAGCACTTCTATTTGCACGATTAACGTCGGGCGTTTTGCGGCTGTTTCATATGGGTGCAACTACCTTGCCGGGCAGGGTTGCGCTGTTTTTCAAATATGATATTTTGACTGTGCTTTCGCGCGGTGTGCATATAATTTGCGTTACGGGCACCAACGGCAAAACCACCACCTGCGCCATTATTGAAAATGCGCTGACCGAGGCGGGCTACAGCTGCTTTCTCAACAAAAGCGGCGCAAATATGCTGACGGGCGTCACCACTGCGTTTATTGATAACTGCACACTTTTCGGCAGGTGCAAAAAGGATTACGCTATTCTTGAATGTGACGAAAACAGCCTGCCTGTGATTTCGCGTTACATTGATGCCGAGGTGCTTGCTGTCACTAACATCTTCCGCGACCAGCTTGATCGCTACGGCGAGGTCAGCCACACGCTTGATGTAATCAGAAAAAGTGCAGAGAATATGCCGACAGCGCACCTTGTCATCAACGCCGACTGTCCGCTTACAAACTCGCTGTCACTGCTTGATAATGACTGTAAAACCTTTGGTGTGAGTGCTGATTTCGATGTGATTGATGTTTCCGAGGCGCGCTACTGTCCTGTGTGCAAAAGTGAGCTTCGCTACGCAACGCGTGTGTTCTCTCATCTCGGCAACTACCGCTGCGACAGCTGCGGCTACTCACGTAAAATGCCTGATTTTGAAGCGCAGGAGGTGCGTGTTAACGGTGAAAACGGCTCGTCATTTACTCTCTGTGCAAACGGCAAAAAAACGCCTCACACAATATCACTCGGCGGCACTTATAATATATACAATTATATTTGCGCGGCTGCTGTGCTTGAAGCTGCAACAGGTGGTGCGGTTGGTATTACAGACAGCTCTTCGGGTGCTTTCGGCAGGCAGGAAACGTTTGAGGACGGTGAACGCAAAGTTCTCCTTATGCTTGTCAAAAATCCCGTGGGTCTGTCGTCCTGCGCCGCGTACACTGCGCAGCTTAAGGGCGTTGATTGCGTTCTGCTTGCGCTTAACGACAACGCCGCCGACGGGCGCGACGTCAGCTGGATTTGGGAATAACTAAACTATACCAGGATCACGGCTACAAAAATATTCTGGGAACCCTTGATG
>CAYZPT010000071.1:0-10389 GCA_964480285.1 uncultured Bacteroides sp. | reverse complement strand
GACGTCAGCTGGATTTGGGACAGCGACCTCGATTCGCTCTGCAATATGCGCTGTGAATATTACACCTTCGGCACGCGCGCCTCCGATATGACAGTGAGGCTTAAATATAACAAAATCACCGTCAAAGATACGCTTGACGGCGAGGAAATGGCAACTCTTATGCAAGTAGTTGAGAAGTATGAAAGTATGGTGATACTCGCTAACTACACCGCGATGATGAAGATTCGCAAGACGCTGCGCAAGTGCTTTGGCGGAAAGGAGTTCTGGCAGTGAGAACCGTAACAATTGCCCACCTTTACCCAAAGGAGATGAACCTCTACGGCGACAGCGGCAACGTGCGCTGCCTGTGCTACCGCCTCAATGCGCGCGGCTACGGCGTGCGTGTTAACGAAATCGGCATCGGCGACAGGCTCGGCGAGTTTGATATAATGTTTGTCGGCGGCGGGCAGGACAGGGAAATGCAGATTATCTCCCACGACCTCAAGCGCAAAAGCGATGAGCTGACCTACGCCGTGCAGAGCGGCAAGACCGTCCTCGCAATCTGCGGCGGCTATCAGCTACTCGGTCAGTACTATCAGTCGGCGGACGGCGATGTTATGCAGCTCAGCGCAGCGCTACCGTTTTACACAATCGGCGGCAGCGAGCGTATGATCGGCAATATCGTTTATGAAACACCGTTCGGCAAGGTTGTCGGCTTTGAAAACCACGGCGGCAAAACGTATCTTGACACTATTATTACGCCACTCGGAAAGGTCATCAGTGGCTTCGGTAACAACGGCGCGGACGGGGGAGAGGGCTTACTGTTTAACAACACCTTTTGCACCTATGCCCACGGCTGCGTGATGCCCAAAAATCCAACCCTTGCTGACGAGATTCTGCAACGTGCTACCGGCGACGACCTCGCCCCGCTCGACGACACAGAGGAACTGCGCTGCCACGATATGCTCGTTAACCGCTTTACATAAAAACTACGGCGCAAATTAGAAATCGCGCCGTTAAGTTGACTTGAGTTTTTGTAGATGCTATAATAAAAATACTATATTAGTTATATTATAGGAGAATAAAAATTGTCAGAGTTTTCCGAAAATGATTATTACGACCTTGACGAAGAGCAGCAGGAGCGAAATGACTACTGCGAAAAGAAGTATAACGTTTTCTTTCTGCTGGTTGTGCTGATTCTGCTTGTGCTTGGGCAAGCGATTTGCTTTGGCATACTCGGCATCAGCACGGCAGTTTATTTGCGCGGCGGAATAATTGTGATGAACTCTACTGCACCGATGTTTACATTTTTCAGCGGTCTTGCGCTTTCAATGGTGCTGATAGCCACAGTCGGCGTTAAGCTGACCGTCAAGCTTGTACCACAGGAAATCAGAGATTACAAGGAAACCTTTATTCAAAATATGAAGCGTGAAAAGTACAGAACAAAGGTCGACAGAGCGGTTGCGCTGTATTTTGGCACAGCCGCTGCAATTATTGCAATTCCGCTTTTTATTATTTGTGCTACAGCAAACTATTCATTTTATGACGACCACTTCGATACGCATTATCCATTTCATAACAATACGGTTTATTACAGCGATTGCGATGTAGCACTGTTACGCGGAAAATACGACGGTGACGAGTATAAAGAATATAAATATCCCGTTTACCGTTTCGTATATTTTGTTGACGGACAGCAGTTTGACGAAACCACAGATGAAATCAAAAATCCCGAAAAGCAAAAAGCGATTCAGGATATTTTTGAAAAGAACGGTGTTGAAATAGAAATAATCCAATGAACGAATTAGCAAAGAGAACGCACCCGAGACTGAAAGGATATGACTATTCTCAAAACGGTGCATATTTCGTAACAATCTGCGTGAAGGAAATGCAGTGCGTTCTGTCACGCATTGTAGGGCGCGATGCCCTCATCGCGCCGCAGGTTGAGCTTACGGATTACGGAATTGTTGCGGAGAAATATATACGCAGAATACCGGGCATAAATAAATATGTTATAATGCCGAATCATATCCATATGATTTTTATTAAAAATGATGATGACGGCGCGATGAGGGCATCGCGCCCTACGAGCGTTTCAGACGACGTGCGCAGCTTCAAAAAGTTGGTTACAAAAGAAATCGGCGTATCTATATGGCAAGCAAGCTTTTACGACCATATTATCCGAAACGAGGATGATTTATGTGCGCATTTGCAGTACATAGAAGAAAACCCGAAAAAGTGGTTAATGGGTAAAGATGAATACTATGCATAATAACACGGCGCGATGAAAGCATCGCGCCGTGTTGTTTGTTGGCTCCAAGTGCTGTTGCCAACAAGGTTCTGACTTGCGGCGAGCAAGTCAGGTTCTTATTCCGTTATTTCGATGGTTTCAATCACCACGTCGTGCAGCGGCTTGTCGTTCATTCCACAGCGCACTGCTGCGATGTCCTCAAGCACGTCCGTGCCGTCGATAATCTGACCGAATACGGTGTGGTGGAAGTCAAGCCACGGTGTGCCGCCGACCTCCTTGTAGTTGTCAATGCACTCGCGCGGGTAGCCCTTGTCGGTCAGCTCCTCCATCTGTGCGAGCATCTGCGGCGGAGCGGTTTTTGCCTGCACGATAAAGAACTGCGAGCCGTTAGTCGAAGGTCCGCTGTTCGCCATCGACAGCGCGCCGTAGTAGTTCCTTGCGTCGAGCGCAAACTCATCCTCGAACGGTGTGCCCCAGATTGACTTGCCGCCCGTGCCGTTGCCGTTGGGATCGCCGCCCTGAATCATAAAGTCCTTGATGATTCTGTGAAAAATCAGCCCGTCGTAGTAGCCGTTTTTCGCGTGAGTGGTGAAGTTCTCCACAGCCTTTGGTGCAACCTCGGGGAAGAGCACAAAGGTCATATCGCCCATATTTGTCTTAAATGTAGCTTTGATTCCGTCTTTAACTTCAAGTTGATTCATAATATTTTGCCTTTCAGTTTATTTGTTCCAGTTTTTAAAACCGAGCTGTCTGAGGTCAACACCAACCTCACTCTTAATCTTTTTGTTAAATTCAGGCAATGTCTGCTTCATAAGCTCATTAGCCTGTTTGTCAATAGCTTTTTGTCCCGGATTTTTGCCTTTATTAAAGCTGTAACTTATACCCTTGCTCATCTTAAACTCGGTTCTGTTGAACGGCGCCGGCTTTGTGCTGAACTTTTTGTTCTGGAAGAATGCTTTTGCATCGCCAGAAGGTCCAAACCAGAAATCGTTTGACAGCACAGCTTTGTCATTCTCATAGTAATCAGTTTCAAAGTAAAGCTTCTTTGTCTTTTCGCCGTACCAGATCTGATATTCAACGTCGTCAACAAACCAGCATATGTAGTAAAAAACGCCTTCTTTGGATTCGGTTTTAACGCCTTCTTTAAGCACTTTGTTCTTAATCTTGTTAAAAGCCTTGAGGTGCTCTTTGTCTACGGTTACTTTTAGCTTGCAGGTGTATTTTTTGCCGTTATACTTTGCTGTGATTGTTGCTTTGCCCGCATCCCTTGCCGTTACAACGCCCTTGTTTGTAACAGTGGCAATGCTTATGTCAGAACTGCTCCACTTAACCTTTGATGCGTTGGCGTGTTTCAGCTTAAGCGTTGCTCGTTTTTCAGTCGTAAGTGTAAGATTTTTTCTGTTTAACGCAATCTTTTTCTTAACTTTTCCTTTAACAACAATCTTTATGCCGTAACGCTTGCTTTTGTATTTGCAGGTAACTAAACAGTTTCCGGCTTTTTTACCCGTAACCTTGCCGTTTGAAGTAACAGCGGCAACGCCCGGCTTGCTTGACTTCCAGGTGACTTTAACCTTTTTACCTTTGGAATTTGTGAATTTAATCGGCTTTGTTTCGCCGACTTTTACAGTGATAGTATTAATAATCTTGGTGCTCTGTGCGCTTGCCGTAATAGCGGTGTTAACACCAAGCATCATAATCAACGCTAATGCCAGCGACATAATTCGCTTTGTCATAATTTAACTCCTTTCTGTGTAAAGCCTTATACTATGTGGAGTTGACTGTTATTATCTATTTTATTTTTGCTCCGAAAGTTAATATGTAAAACGGGTCCTCAAAAAGCCATTTACCGTTTTTGCGTTTTAATCTTAGTGTGCGTGTAACAGTAGTTGTTTTAGCGTGAGTATCGAAAAGTGGAATTTCTGCAATCTTAATTCTTACTTTTGCTGTATTACCGGTTTGTGATATAACTTGCACACTTTTTAACTTGTAGTCCCATTCTGAACCTATACCCCATCCTGCTACAAAATAAAGTTTACCATTTATATCTCGATAGCAGGTGTTAACAATATAGTTATAAACGCTGCTGTCAAAATAATTTGACAGATGCTTTTTTAACTTCGCAGTTGAATTTATTGACTTGTGTACAATTGGTGTTGCGTAAGAGGATACTCTGCTGTTTGAACTTTCACCGATATATATTGAATCATTATAATTGTCTGACAAATAAGCGCAACCGGCATCGGTAAATAACCAGTCGGTAGCAACCTTTTCAGCCTTAACATAAAGCTGTTTTGCCTGTTTATTAGTCAGACTTATAAGCGCAACGCTCTTTGTTGCAGTCCAGGCAGAAAAATATTTTTTATTCTTAACCGTTTTGTATGCTCTTACTCTCACATAGTACGTTTTGCCAGATTTGAGATTTGCAATCTTTTTGCTTGTGCCTGAAACACTGTAGGTCTTTTTGCCGTTTTTGAACTTGCTGTCCGTTGCGTACTGCACCTGGTAACCTGTGCAGTTTTTTACCTTGTTGTACTTAACGGTGAATGAATTTTTAGTCGTTGTTGCTTTTGTGATTTTTGTAGCTTTCGGATTGATTACAAAGGTAAATTTTTTAGTTCCCTTGTAATAATTACCATTGAACTGAACCTTTACGGCGTACTTGCCGACGTTCTTTCTGCCCTTGGAATAAGTAACCTTGTAGTGCTTTGCGGCAATTTTTTTGCCGTTTGAGTTCTTTACCGTAACAGTTGGCTTTTTAACCTTGCCGTCGTAGACATACTTCGTCCTGCTGAGTTTAATTGTTTTTGGGTAGTATATTGTTTTGGAAATCTTCTTGCCGCAGTAAGCGCATTTTTTGTAAATTTTTCCGTTTTTAGTCAGTGTAGCCTGCGTAACAGATACGATTACATACGAATGTGCTCTGTCGTAATGAACAGTAACCTTTGCTTTTTTGAAAACGTCGTTGCCGCTGCCGACCTTGATGGAATTGAATTCATCCATTGAATTACCCTGGTAAAGGATTGCTTTAAGGTTGGGGCAGTTGTAGAACGCGTTGCTTGCAATTTTCTTGCAGCTTGCAGGAAGCACGATTGTAGTAAGCTTTGTGTTGTCACAAAATGCATATGAGCCGATAGTTACAATTCTTCTTCCTGTTAAGTCAAGTTTTGTGTAACCTGCGCCTGCACAGACTTTGAATAAGGTGTTGTCTTTTGTTACAACGCTGCTGTTTGAATATGAGGTGCCGGAATCCAGACCGTACATCTGCTTGAGCGCAGTGCAGCCGTTAACGGATTTTGCATTGATTGCAATGCCGTTGGGTATTCCGATTTCAGTAATACTTGTGCAGTTATTGAAGCAGGTGTCCGCAACCTTTGAAACCTTAATCTTATCGCCGAATCCAAGAATGTTTTTGCTGATTTCAGTTGGGATGTTAACCACTGCCTGGCTCTTGTTGTATTTGGTAAGCTCGGCAGTGCCGTCGCTGAGAAGGTTGTAATCATATTCCGTGCTTGTAGCGGCAAGCGCTGTAACGTTCGCTGTGAATATGCTGAGCGCCATAAGTGCCGAAAGAATTAAACATAATACCTTTTTCATTATTATTCCTCCTATAGTTTAATCCTTGTGTTAATGTCTTTTACTGTGTCTGCATCGACCTTGATAACTTCGCGGTCATAGGTCATCAGTCCGTTGAGCTCGTCCTCAACGTCGGTTACCTGCGTGTAAACCGTTGCGGACAAACCGCCTTTGATTTGTGGGATAATCACTCTGTCAAACAGTCGCCTGTACGCTCTGGTCAGTGAATTGCAGTCTTTGTAAATCTTGTATCCGAACATCTTATCATTAAAAGTGTGACCTTTAACGCGCGTTGACAGTCCGCCGAATTCGGACAGCACATACGGCCTGTCGCCGGCTTTAACCTTAATCGGCGTAAAGTAAATGTGTTTTGAAATCACATCTGTCACGCCCATATCGTGCCAGCCTGACGCGGAGTCAACAATGCGTGTGTTATCGGCTTTTTTGATGTGGTGGTATGCGACTGCGCTGTCAAACTGACCCCAGCCCTCGTTAAACGGCACCCACATCGCTATGCACGGGCAGTTGTAAAGCGTGCCGATCATCTCGTCAAGTTCTTTGTAGTAAAGATTCCTTGCTTTTTCATTTGTGCGGTGGAAGCTTGCGTAGTTCGTGTCGTCAATCTTAACGCCGATAAACGGCAAGGCGCTGACTTCCAATCCGTAGTTGCCGCCGCCGTTAATCATATCCTGCCATACGATGATTCCGTATTTGTCGCAGTAGTGGTACCACAGTAGCGGCTCGATTTTTATGTGTTTTCTCAGCATATTAAAGCCGAGTTCTTTGACTGTTTTAACATCATGCTCCATCGCTTCGTTCGACGGGGGAGTGAGGTAGCCGTCGGGGTAGTAGCCCTGGTCAAGTAATCCGTTGTGGAAGTACGGCTCGTTGTTCAGGAATAACCTCTGCACGCCGTTTTCGTCAACGCCTGTTGAGAACTTACGCATACCGAAGTACGACTTAACCTTATCCTTTTTGTAGGTGAAAACAACGTCGTAAAGGAACGGACTTTCAGGCGACCACGGCTTGAAGTCAGGCAGCATAACAGTGCTTTCCTCAGTTTCGGCAATTAGATTATCGCCGTCATAGATGCGGATGTTAACCCTGTACGCGCCGTCAAAATCAAAATGCACTCTTTCTCTGTCAAAGTCGGGCGTGATACGCACTGATTTTATGTAATCCTCGGGCACGCTCTCCATCCAGACGCTCTGCCAGATGCCGCTCTGCGGAGAATACCAGATTCCGCCGCGCTTTGCCTTTTGCTTGCCGCGTGAAAATTCATTGTCCTCACATACGTCCTCGCACTTGACTTTCAGTGCGTTTTCACCGTCTTTGAGATACTTTGTAATCTCGCACTCAAATGGTGTGTAGCCGCCCTCGTGACGCATAATGTATCTGCCGTTAACATAGATGTCAGCAGTCTGGTCAACTGCGCCGAAATGCAGAATAACTCTGCCTTTATTGAATCCGTCAGGCAGAGTAAACTGTTTTTCGTAAACTGAATATTCGCTCTTTTTTAACTCGCGACCTACGCCTGAAAGTGGACATTCGGGAGAAAACGGCACAGTAATTTCATACTCTTCGAGCGAATCAAAAGTGCCGCGCTCGAAAAACGATAACTTCCACTGACCGTTTAGCGAAATATAACTGTCGCGCATAAACTGCGGACGCGGGTATTCAGGCAGCGGACGCTCTCTGTCAAGCTTCTTGCCCCATTTAGTAAGTAACACTACATTTCCTCCGTTACTATCTTTGAGTTGATAATCTGAACGTGCTTGTTGCAGATGTCAAGCGCCGCGCGCTTGTGAGATACAATAATACAGGTCTTTGTCTTAAGTTCCTTAAGGTTTTCAAGAAAACGCTTTTCAGTTGCTTCATCGAGCGCAGATGTCGCCTCATCAAGCAGCATAATCGGCGCTTTTGCAAGCAGTGAACGCGCAATTGCAAGTCGCTGCAGCTGACCTTCGGAAAGTCCAACGCCGCGTTCGCCGATAACGGTTTCAAGCCCGTCGGGAAGCGTGTTTATGAATTCGTCCGAGCAGGAAATACGTATAGCTTCGTTGATTTCCTCGTCGGTCACATCATCGTTGATAAATGTAAGGTTGTCGTAAATTGAGCCTGACAGAATAAAGTTGCCCTGCGGAACGTACGAGAACATACGGCGCGTTGTGTAGTCAACCGGTATGTTTTCGCCGTCAAGCTCAAGCTCAATGCTGCCGTCGTCAACCTGGAACACACCGAGAAGCAGCTTCAGAAGCGTGCTCTTGCCTATGCCGGATATACCCATAATGGCTACAAAATCGCCCTTGTCAACTTCAAGCGACGTGTCGTCAAGAATAATATCTCTGTCATATGAGAATGAAATATTTTTAAAGTTAATGCATCTGAGGTCTTCGTACGCCGCGTCAATGTCAATTTCGCCCTCGTTTTCGTTGTGCTCGTCAGGCAGATCGTCAATTTCCATAAGCCTTTCCGCAGAAGCGAGCAGCGTGAAGTACCGCGGCAGTACGCTTGACAGTGACGCAAACGGCGACTGAATCTGAGTTACAAGCTGGATCATAGCGGTTACATCACCGTATGAAAGTCCAAAGAAAATAATTCTGTAAGCGCCGAATGCAACGGCAAATACAAAGCCGAGGTTAAATATCAGATTAATACCTGCGTTTGCGGAGATTGAAAAGAATCTGCGCTTCATTTTCATCTTATAGTTTTCGCGCTGGAGTTCATCGGCAGTATCGCTGATTTTATCCTCAACAACAAAGCTTTTGATTACAAGCAGGCTTGTGAGCGCTTCCTGAATAAATGAACGCGTTTTGCCTTCTGTTTCCTGAACGGCTTTGTGCAGACCTTTTATAACACCCCTGAACAGGTGCGTGCACAGGAACACGCCGCATCCGCCGATGAGGAATATAAAAGCAAATATTCTGTCTATGATAATCAGGTACGCAAACGCTGCGATCAGCTTGACAACAAAGTAAACCACATTTGGCAGAATCGTTGTGAATCCGTCCGCGATGATCAGAACATCGTTGAACATTCTGTTCTGCAGTTCGCCTGTGTGAATCTTGCTTACCGACGCATAATCCTTGCGGATTGCAGTCTCAAGCGTGTGCTGCTTGAGTATCCACTCAAGTCTGCAGCGGCATCGCTCGGTTGTGCTGCGCTCTGCTACATACAGGGCTAGCTGTATTCCTATTACCATAACAAAGTAGAGCGAGTTTTTGATTACAAGGTCAAAGCTCTTGTCGATAGTAGCTGCGTTAATAATGTCCTTTGACAGCTTGGCAAAAGACACCGTCAGAACAGCGCTGATTGATTCAACGGCAATCAGCAGCAGTACTTTATATTTTTGCGATTTGCATACGTCGTACATCCACTTCAGAGTTCTCATATCGCCTTTTTTAAAGAGATATTTGAATCTGTAGTCTGATTTTTCTAATTTATATCCTGATTTCACTTATTTGTCCGCCTTGAAAATTTTTTGAGTTTTCCGTGTACACGGTAGGGGAACACCCTTATAAATCTGCTTGCGCGCCTGCAAAAAAGCAGTGCGGGGCGCAGAGGTCTGAGCGCAACCCATATCTTTGAATAAAGCTTGTAGCCCTTTGAATTATCACAATCCACAAAGTGCTTGCCGTTTTTGTAAAATCCTGCAAGCTTGCCGCAAATCATATCGTCTGTGACGTATTCTTTTGCAAGCAGGTTATCGCCGGTTATGATGTAGTGGTCGTCATAAACCTCGATAACACGGTGCATAATGTATTTGCCCTGCGGTGTGACGTAAAGGGCAACGTCGTATTTTTTAAGCCGTTCCTTCGGCTTGATAACAATTATAGTGTCCTTACCCTGATGCAGCAGGGGAAGCATAGAGGTACCTGTAGTAAGCCCCGAGTATTTGCCGTAGGTGTCAAGTATCTCTTTAATAGAAGTTGTTTCGGGCATAATTTGCTCCTTAAATAGGTTGATAATATTTTATTATATCATAAATATAATTATTTTCAAGTATAATATAAGCAGGCGGATATGCATAAAAGTATGCATAATTTTAAAATAATTTGTTAAGGCTATTGACAAATGGAAAAAAATTGCTACAATATATATTAGCACTCGGGCGTATAGAGTGCTAATTCGGAAAGTATTTCATTATAAGAGGTGATATAAATGACTATTAAACCACTTGCAGACAGAGTTCTTTTAAAGGCTCTTGAGGCAGAAGAAACAACAGAAAGCGGACTCATTCTCGCCGCTTCCGCGCAGGAAAAACCCGAGATGAGCGAGGTAGTCGCAGTAGGTCCCGGCACTGATGAACACCCGATGACCGTTAAGGCGGGCGATAAGGTAATTATCAGCAAATATTCCGGAACTCAGGTTAAGCTTGACGGCACAGAATACACAATTGCAGACATCAAGGATGTACTTGCGGTAGTAGAGTAGTTTATAATGGAGAATTTAGAATGTAGAATGGAGAATTAAGGGTGCTGCGCACGGCATTAAAAATAGGTGAGGACGGAGTCCTCCCGAAATTCTCAATTCTCAACTCTCAATTCTCAATTCATATCGGGAGGAAATCATATTATGGCAAAAGA
>CAYZPT010000070.1:0-10494 GCA_964480285.1 uncultured Bacteroides sp. | reverse complement strand
ATATTTTTCGGAAAAGTGCGATAATAATCTGTCGGGAAATGGATGGAAAAGGAGTTATTTATGGTAACCGGAATGAAGAAAAAGGATAAAATTACGGAGATATTTTTTGATGAGGATACTCCCGTAATTAACATCAGAACATACAACACCGACCTTAAAAATCGGTTGACAAAGTTCTCAAATGATTTCCCTGACGAGTGCAAATTGGTAGATGATTCGGGTAACGGTATGCTTGAATTTGAGATTAACAAGGGTAGATTTTGTTTCCGTTTAACCTCACCTTACAGCGAAGAACGAAGGAGTCTTTTAGCTCATAATGCGTCTGTAAATAATCACCTTCCGAAAAAAGAATAGGGTGTCTTTGTATGCTCGATGTTTCTTTGCCTCGCGAGAGCGCAATGCACTTTTGATACGTTAGTGTCAAAAGTGCCATTGCGTTACTTTTGGAAAAGTAACAAAACCGAGAAAATGCGAATTTTGAAAAACAGATAAAAATATGAAGAAAGGAATGATAAATATATGGAATATTCAAGCATCAGCATTGAGCTCGGCAAGGGTGTAATAAATCATAACAACCGAAAATTTATTGCCGAAAATGTTGACAGAGAAAAAACGAAAAACAATATTGAATATAAAAACATTCCGATTGAGGAAGCGTATCATATTCTCTTTGATGATGCACTGCAAAGATACAATGATAAGCAAACAAGAAAGAGCAGAAGAATACCAAGCTACTATGAGCATATTAAAAATAGCAAACAAGAAAATTTATTCTATGAAATTATCGTTCAGGTTGGCAACCGTGATGATATGGGAGTCGGAACGGAGAACGAAGAATTAGCAAAAAGAATTTTGGATAGGTATATGAAAGAATTTGAAGAAAGAAATCCATATCTTTTTATATTTAATGCTCACTTGCACATGGATGAGGCAACGCCGCATTTACACATTGACTTCATTCCCTTTACAACAGAAAGTGATCGTGGCTTGGATACAAGGGTATCGCTCAAACAAGCTCTCCTCAATGAAGGCTTTTACAGTTTAGGCAAAAGCGATACCGAAACGATGGCTTGGATGCGAAACGAGAAGAAAGAATTATCGGCGGTTATGAAACGGAACGAGGTTGAATGGAAAAATCAAGGTAATGACCGCGACCACCTTTCCGTTTTGGAATTCAAAAAGGAACAGCGCTCAAAAGAGGTGGAGGAATTAGAAGCGCAGGTGTCAACGCTGGAAAGCAAATTCAAGAATCTTACCAAGGCGATTGAAACTGTTACTGCGCCGAAATACAATAAGGAGTTTGATGAGGAGTTCGTTCTCCCCGAGCCGCAGCGTTTGGAAACGGCAAAGAGTTACAAAGGTCGTGTTGAGGAAATGTTCAACAAACTGAAAACACTTGTGAAATACGCATTAGTCAAATACTTTGAATTAAGAAACGATTACCACGAGTTGTATAACGAAAAGCAGATGCTGTCCCATCAAATATACAAGCTTAATGAAAGCAATAAAGAATACCAAAACAAAAACAATGAGTTAAGAAAACAATTAAGAGATTATCGTATGCTTCGCAAAGTGCTCGGTAGCAAAGAGGTCGACCACATTCTCGAAGAAGCAAAGAGAAGTCATAAAAGGAGGAATCGTGAATGGGAAAACACAAGATAAAAATACCTATCTCAAAAGAAGAATACGAAGAATTTTTGAAAGTCAAAAATGAGTTTTCGGAAATGCTTGATAATATGAGCGAAGAGGAACGCAAGCGTTGGTTTGCCAAACTGTTTTTCAGAAAGCCGATTAACTTTGAAAAGGAAATTGACGGTACCGTTTACTGCGTGAACACTCATTTTAATTGTCAAGCAAAAACTTCCGTTTCAGACAGGATAGACCGATTAATTGAACAGATGGGAAAATAATTTAAGTTTCACGCATTAAAGCGTTGAATTGTTTGTCGAAATATGTTATGATATGTATAACCTACAATCAAACATATTCGGCTGGGAAAGGAGTTATATGAATAACAAAACAGACCGAATTACCGCCCTGTACTGTCGTCTGTCACGTGATGACGAGTTAGATGGTATGTCGGGCTCAATTAAGAATCAACAGGATATATTAGAAAAATACGCAAAAGAAAAGGGCTTCACAAATTGCAGAGTGTTCGTTGATGACGGCTATACGGGTACAAACTTTAATCGCCCTGCCTTTATGGAGATAATGGAGCTTTCGGAGCAAGGCAAGATTGAAACCTTAATCGTAAAAGACCACTCCCGTCTTGGCAGAAACCGTTTGCTTGTCGGACAGATGCTTGAAGAAACCTTTGACGAGCTTGGTGTTCGTTACATTGCCATTATGGATAACATTGATACCGCAAAAGGTTTAGACGATACCGTTGCCTTCAAAGATTTGTTTAACGAGTGGCACGCAAAGAACACAAGTGAAAAAGTCCGCAATGTTTTCAAGAACAAAGGCAACTCAGGAAAACCCTTAACCACTAATCCGCCTTTCGGCTATATGAAAAATCCCGATAATCCTAACGAGTGGATAGTGGACGAGCCTGCTGCGGAAGTAGTAAAGCGAATATTCAAAATGTGTATTCAGGGACTTGGTCCTTCACAGATTGCTAAAAGGTTAAGAGCCGATGAGGTTATGACACCAACAGAATATTGGAGCAGCATTGGCAGGAACTGTGGCAAATTGCCGGAGAAACCTTTTAATTGGTCGCCTGACGCTGTATCCTATCTCTTATCCAAACAGGAATACATTGGCGATACGGTGAACTTCAAGACAAAGCGTAAATCCTTTAAGAACAAAAAGAGCGTTGAAAATCCAAAGAGCGAGTGGAAAATCTTTAAGAACACCCACCCTGCGATTATCAGCGAAGATGATTTTTTTCTTGTTCAGGAGTTACGCAAGAACAGGCGCAGACAAAACCGAACGGGAATTGTCAGTATGTTTTCGGGAAAAGTTTTTTGTGCTGACTGCGGTGCTAAAATGTACTACAGTTCATACAACAATTACAAGAAAGAAAACGCTAACTTTTTCTGCTCAGGTTACGCCAAAGATTCTGAGCTCTGCACGATGCACTATATTCGTGATAAGGTTATCTATGCTCTTGTACTTGAAGATATGCGTAGGGTATTTGATTTAGTAACCTGCCGTGAGAAAGAATTTGCTAAGATGAAAATCAACGACAGTGAAGCGAACAGAAAAAAGGAACTGAATGCTAAACGACATCAGCTCGACAAAGCAAAGAAGCGTATTTCCGAAATTGACAACCTTATCCTTAAGCTCTATGAGGATAACGCAAGCGGAAAGATAACCGACGAACGATATGCTGCTATGGCAAACTCGCTTGAAACAGAGCAAAGTGAGTTAAAAGAATCGGTTCCCGTTCTTGAGGAAGAGGTCAATACCGAAAAGGATAAGCTATTAAGTGTTCAGAAGTTCATTGAGAGAGTTAAGCGTATTACACGCCCAAGACGACTGACACCCGAGCTTGTAAATGAATTCATTGAAAAGATAACCGTATCGCAAGCATACTATGTTGACGGCAAGCGTTATCAGAACATTGATATTTATTACAACGATGTCGGTATCATCAAAACAACGGTGGATGACCTTGAACAGAATTACAAGAAAGGTATTCTGCTTGGAGTAGAGCTTATCCAAGAAACAGCATAAAAAGAAAAACGGCATAACCGTAGTTATGCCATTAATCTTAAACTTTTAGGACGCCCTTGGGGTACTCCCTATTTACGTAGGAGACCCCAAGGTGCCCTTTTAAATTTACAAATGATGTTTTTTCAGATTGATTACATTCGATCCTACAGTTTAATCGGTTGGTCAATTACTGCATTACCCTTTATGCACACTGCGGCGCAATATTCAGCGCTTATGTCAAATTCGGCGGCGGTGCAGTCAGCGGTGATGAACGGCGTGCCGTTTTTGAATTGCACTTCAAAGCTGTCAAGCGGTGCGGACAGCCCTTTGCCGAGCATTTTGATGTAGCTCTCTTTCAATGTCCAGAGGCGGAAAAACATTTTTGCCCTGTCGTCGCTCTGCTCAATCAGTGTGCGCTCGCTCTCGCAAAAGTATCGCTGCGCAACCTCGAGTGGTGGTTTACTCGTTATCTGAACGTCGCAGCCGATTTCGGTATCTGATACGGCAATCATCGCAATGCTGCCTGAGTGCGAAAGGTTGAAGAATATCGGGCAGCCTTCTATGTATGGTTTGCCGTATTCGTTAGTTTTTACGGGTTTGTCAGCCCATTCACCGAGTGCGTGCCTGAACAGTATATCCGCGCCGAGCGACAGGCGTTTGTCCGAATTAAAACGCAATCTGTCAATCTTAACTTTTCTCTGCTCTCCTGCGGCGGCATAACAGCGCTCAAACAGCTCTCTGTCGCGCAGCTTATCGCAGTTATAGCAGTAAATCTTCACAATACCCATAGGCGTTAATTCCTTTTTGTTATGCTTCAATTTTATCACAAACAGCTGCCGCCTGCAACTGCTAATATGTGTTGCAACGTGCGGGATTTTATTGTATAATATATATATCTTAATGAAAAGCAGGTGTTATATATGAAAGTATGCCCTAAATGTAAGATACAAAACCCTGATAATAATGCGTTTTGTATGCAATGCGGTACTGCCCTTGCGCCGCAGCAGGCTGCTCCGAATCAGCCTTATGCTAACCCGAATATGCAGGGTAATCAGTCGCAGCAGAAGAATAATCTTGTGCCGATTCTGATTGCGGTTGTTGTGATAGTTGCAATTATTGTTGCCGGTATTGTGGCAATTGTTATCGTCAAGGATAATAATAAGGTTGAAACCACGCAGCCGATCTCCACTATTGCACCGACTACTGCCACGACTAAGGAAACCACAACAAAGGAAACTACCAAAAAAACGACTAAAAAATCAACCACCAAGGCAACCACCCAGCCGCCGGTGGTAAACAACTATAACTACTATTACCACGATTACGAGGGTTACTACTATGCTCAGGACGGTTACCTTTACCCGTCTGATACTCAGTATATTACATACGATTATCTTGACGGTATCAGCAGGGAGGAAACCAGACTCATCCTCAACGAAATGTACGCTAAGCACGGCTATATATTTAAGGAAAAGCAGTATAGGGATTACTTCAGCGCAAAGTCGTGGTACGTTCCGGTTTACAATGATATGAACGACGCACAGAGCCTTTTCAACAGCATTGAAAGGTCAAATATGAACACTATAGTTGAGTACGAAAAGGCAATGGGCTGGAGATAATTTTGAAAAAGTTTAACAGGCTGTTTTTAGTTGTTATTTGTGCCGTATTGTGCATATGTCTGACTGCCTGTGGCGGCAAAGCCCAAACAGAAACAACTACCCAAAACATAACTGAAACAACAACCGAAACCACAACCGCCACATCGACTACCGTCACTGTGCAGGAGGAAACCTCCGTACCGGGAACTACAACTCAGGCTACAACGCAACCAACAACACAAGCTACAACGGTGGCGCATCCCGAATCCGAACAGGTTAAGTTTGACACCTCTTGGAAGTATGCGGAGTATTCCGCAGTGCACACTGATGACGCAACGCTGTACTACAGCAAATCTGAAAAACGCAAGGACAAGGTTGTTTGCGTTAACGCCGGTCACGGCTGTAGGGGCGCGTCGAGCTACTACACCTACTGCCACCCTGACAAAACTCCCAAGGTTACAGGCGGCAGCACAGCGGCGGGTTCAATCAAGGCAACGAGCAACAACGAGGGCACCACGCTGCTTGACGGTACTGATGAGGCTGCGGCGAATCTCGATTTGTCGCTGGTTCTTAAGCAGCAGCTCCTCGACGCAGGCTATGATGTGCTTATGGTACGTACAGGCGAGGATTCGCAGCTTGACGTTATCGCAAGGACTGTGATGGCTAACAACAAAGCCGATTGCCACATCTCTGTTCACTATGATTCAACGGAAACCGACAAGGGTTTATTCTGTTGTTCTGTGCCGAGCGTTCAGTCCTATCGCGATATGGAGCCTGTTAAGTCGCACTATAAAGAGCATCTGCGCATTGAGGATGCGATTATAAGTGGCTCGCGCGATGCAGGCGTAAAGGTCTGGAATGACGGCAAGTGTGAGATTGACCTGATGCAGACCTCGTATTCAACCGTTCCGTCGGCAGTTGTTGAAGTCGGCGACAGAGCAAGCAACCACTCTCCTGAGCACCAGTCGGACATTGCTAAGGGCATTGTAAATGGCGTAAATATCTTTTTTGAACAATAAAACATGGGAGGGTCTTGTGCCCTCCCGTAATAATTTAAGGTGTTATTATGATAAGAATTATGTTTGTCTGCCACGGCAACATCTGCCGTTCGCCGATGGCGGAGTTTGTTATGAAAAAGCTTGTGAGCGACTGCGGCAGGGAGGGCGAGTTTTACATCGCGTCCGCCGCAACGCACACTGACGAAATCTGGGCGGGGCAGGGCAACCCGATTTATCCGCCTGCGCAGCGTGAAATGCGCAAGAACGGCATACCGTTTGACAATGAAAAACGTGCAACTCTGCTCAGGAAATCTGATGCGGACAAGTACGATCTTTTTATCGGTATGGACAGTGAGAATATGCGCTATATGCCACGTATTCTCGGCAGTGCGGCTGACGGTAAAATACTTAAGTTGCTCGGCGACAGAGATGTTTCTGACCCATGGTATACGGGCAACTTTGCGCTTGCGTTCAGTGATATCAAGTGCGGCTGTGAAGCCCTGCTTGAAGAATTGTAATTCGCAGAGTCTTGCGAAAACAGAATAAAAAACTAAAAGGATGGGAACTTCCCATCCTTTTAAAATTTCGGTTTAATTATCTTTACTTCTTCAAGCGGGGTTATGCCGAGGTCGTCGGTGATGTGAGCGAGCATTTTTTTGCGCTCCTCCTCCATATCAAAAACCGACGGCTCGTGCGCATCCATACCGACTACAACATCGTTGCCAACCTCTTTTGCAAGGTGCCAGAAACGGTCGTTAGGGTACCAGCGGTTATCGCTGTAGCCGAGAAAATTGTACTCAATCGGCAGGTCGAGCGACTTAAGCTCCTCAAGCATATCGCAGAGCTTTTTGTCATATACTTTTTTGCTGCCGGCAAAGTTGATAAGATCGGGGTGGCAGACGTAAGTGAACCATCCGCTGCGCGCACCGTCAAGCAATTGAGCGATGTATTTATCCAGCAATTTTACGCTGAATGTGCGCGAGCCGACGTAAACAGAGCCCTTGTCCTGCTCATTTTCAGTGAAGTGCTGACCTAAAATCAGATAGTCGATGTCGAGCGTTTTAAGAAACTCGCGCTGACCGTCGATAAGGTCGGGGTACCACTCCATTTCAAAGCCGATTTTTATATCAATATCCTTTTTGTATTTGTCCGCAAGATAGCGGAAGCTCGTTATATAATCCTCCGCCTCGTCAGGTTCCATACGCATATGGCTGATATAATCGTCATTGAAAACATATGGGCTGTGGTCGGCAAAACCGAGCAGTTTGTACCCGTTCTTTACAGCGGACTCAACGTATTCCTCATCGCCGCCCTGCGCGTGGTAGCACCGTACGGTGTGGGTGTGTAAATTATATTTCATTTGTTTAATCAGACACTCTCAACAAATTTTATAAACTGGTTTTTGCCTTTTTCGCTGCGCTCATAAACGCCGCACTGCTCAAGAATTGCGGTGAAGACCTTGCCGATTTCAGCCTTGAGGATATCCTCGCAGCTGTCGGCAGTGATTTCGTTTGCGCTCATAATAGCTTTTGCCCATTCCTCATGCTTTGCAATACGCTCGTCGGCTGAGATGTCCTTGCCGTTTACCATAGCGTCGGCGAGAACGCGGATTTCCTCCTTGAGTCTGGACGGGAGAACTGCAAGACCCATAACCTCGATAAGACCGATATTCTCTTTTTTGATATGGTGGTATTCGGGGTGCGGATGGTAGAAGCCGAGCGGGCAATCTTCGGTTGTGATGTTGTTGCGAAGCACGAGGTCAAGCTCAAACTTGCCGTTCCTCATTCTTGCAATCGGGGTAATTGTGTTATGCGGTTCGCCGTCGGTTTCAGCGTAGATAAATGCGTCCTCATCGGTGTAAGTGCGCCATTTGTTCAGCACCTTGTCGGCAAGCTCAGCAAGACGGGTTTTATCAGTAGAAGCAATACGGATAACGCTCATCGGCCACTTAACAATGCCGGCTTCAATATCCTCATAGCCCTTAAAGGTGAGGGGAGTTTCAACAGGAGCTTTAGCCATAGCGAATTCATAACAGCCGCCCTGAAAATGCTCGTGAGTGAGGATTGAGCCGCCAACTATAGGAAGGTCAGCGTTTGAGCCCACAAAATAGTGCGGAAAACGCTCAACAAACGCAAGCAGTTTGTCAAATGCGCCGCGGTCAATCACCATAGGAATATGCTCTGCGTTGAATACGATACAGTGCTCGTTGTAGTAAACGTACGGCGAATACTGCAGGTAAAACGGTGTGTCTGCAAGTTCCATCGGGATAATGCGGTGGTTCTGCCTTGCAGGATGGTTAACCCTGCCCATATAGCCCTCGTTCTCCTTGCAAAGCTGGCACTTGGGGTATGCGCTCTGCTTCATCGTGAGAGCAGCGGCAATCGCCTTGGGGTCCTTTTCAGGCTTTGACAGGTTGATGGTTATATCAATGTCGCCGTATTCGGTAACGGTAATCCACTTAACGTCGTTTTTAATGCGGTAAGCGCGGATGTAGTCAGAGGCTTTGGAAATTGTGTAGTAATAATCGGTAGCCGCCTTAGGTGACTGCTTATAAAGCTCGTTGAACTTTTTGATAACGTCGGACGGGCGGGGCGTCAGAATGCCCATAAGCTTTGTGTCAAACAGATCGCGGTAAACCACGCTGTCCTCGCAAAGTCCTTTCTCACATGCCCAGTCGAGTATGGTTTTAAGTATTGTTTCAAGGTCGCAGTCTGCGCTGATTTCGCAATCTTCAAAGCTGTCCAGCCCAAGCGCCTGACAGATTGAGTTGATTGAGTAAATAACGTCGTCTTTTTCAATAAGCGAGTTATCAAGCGCGTAACTTACCAGTGCTTTTACCGCCTCAAAAATATTCATGCCGTTACCTCCAAAAGTGTTTACTGGTTTTATTATAAATAATAGACCGCCTTTTTGCAATAAATTTTTGAAAATACTTTACTCAGAGATAAAAAAGTATTAAAATAGAAAAGAGGTGACAATTATGACAATTTGCGTATTCGGCGCTGCAAGCGTCACAATTGATAAAAAGTACACTGACGCTGTTGAAGAAATGGGCGAGCATCTTGCAAAAAACGGACATAATCTTATATTCGGCTCGGGATGCACAGGTAATATGGGCGCGGCTGCCCGCGGATTCAGAAAGGGCGGCGGCAAAACCCACGGTGTTATACCGAATTTCTTTAAAGAGGATTTAAACGAATTTGTTGATTTTACCTGCGACGAGATGACTTATACCGAAACTATGCGAGAGCGTAAGGCGGTTATGGAGGATCTTGCGGACGCGTTTATTATCACGCCCGGCGGCATCGGCACCTTTGAGGAGTTTTTTGAAATCCTGACCTTAAAGCAGCTCGGCAGACACAGAAAGCCGATTGCAGTTTACAACATCGACGGTTACTACAACTCGCTTGACGCTTCGATTAATCATTCGATTGACGAGGGCTTTATCAAGCCGAACTGCAAGGCGCTGTTTGAGGTTTTCGACTCGCTTGACGGTTTGCTTGATTACATAGAAAATGACGATATGCAGGGCTTAACCATTAAAGATCTGAAGTAGGTGGAACTATGAATAATTATGTTATTTGCATAGGCAGAATGTTCTGCAGCGGCGGCAGAGAAGTGGGCAAAATGCTTGCTGAGCGACTCGGTATTGACTTTTACGATGCGGAAATTCTGCGCGCGCAAGCAAAAGAAATGGGCATTGAGGACGGTATCTTCGATATGTTTGACGAGAAGCCGACGCGTAGCTTTTTGTTCTCTGTTGTAATGGATCCGTACGCGATTGACAGCGCTGTTAACGAAGGCAAGGTTGTTGAAGCACAGCGCAAGGTTATGGCGCAGGGTGCGGACAAAGGTCCGTGCGTTATCGTCGGCAGGCGTGCTGACAAGATACTTGAGGATGACTACAATGTTGTCAGCGTGTTTATCGGTGCCGATATGGAACACCGCATTGCGCGTTATCTTGAGCGAGAAAGTATGAACGAGCGTGCGGCGCGACGTTTTATTGAGCGCAAGGACAGAGAGCGCGCAACATATTACAATTACATCGGCGACGGCAAGTGGGGCAAAGCGGATAATTATTCAATGTGCTTTAACACCTCGAAGATGGATAAAGAAAAAATCGTTGATATAATTGTTGATTACATCAACGAAGAATTCGGAGAATAAGCATAATTAAAAAGGATGGCAAGGGGCACCCTGCATAAATAGTGTCAGCCCAAAAACGGCATCTTTTTCGCGAT
>CAYZPT010000069.1:0-10527 GCA_964480285.1 uncultured Bacteroides sp. | reverse complement strand
ACGCGCATTCTTAACGCTCTCGCGAACGTCGGTGTCGTTAAGGTCGTAACCTGCAAGGCGCTTGTTAATCTCGTTCATACCGGCAAAAAGATAAGGTGCGGCATTCTTTACGCCTACGCCTTCGGCAACGGAGATGAATTCGTCCTTTGCGCTTGTGTACGGGCAGTCAGCCACAATCAGCTTAACCTGCGGCGGCACCTTGTCTGCCATCTGGCAAACAGTAGCCGCACCCATTGACATACCGTGAAGAATAATTTTGATATCCTCGCCGAAGCGGTCAATCAGATAATCGAGCCACTTGAGCATATCGCGGCTCTCGTAGTAGTCAAAGCCAACCCAGTCGCCGCCCGAATCGCCTGCAGAGGTGTGGTCAGTTGACAGGAAGTTGTAGCCCTTGTCATGATAGTATTTATAGAAATTCGCCGAGTCGCCGCGGTAGCTGCCGCGATAGCCGTGCGAAAAAACTGCAAAAACGTTGCTCTCCTCCTCTGCGTGAAGAAGGTAGCCCTTGAGGATCTGATCTCTGTCATTGAGCAGGTCGATGTGCTCGAGCGGCTGCTCGTCAACCCATTTCATACTCTCCTCGCACATCTTGCCGAGTTCAACCATATCACCGTTGTCCATAAGCTCCTGCATACGCTTCATCGGACCCTTCGGGATAGTTTCCTTATACATTACATCGAGATATGAGTGGAGCGCAAACGCACCCAATGCCGCAGCACCGAGACCTGTTGCCGCTGCAAGACCGAATAATTTTTTCATACTTACCTCCACGGATAATCAGTTTTTATTATTGCCTTTTTTCGCAGTTGTCTGCTTCTTGCTGTCAGCTTTCTTTTCCTCTTTTGCGGCAGTTACAGGCTTTGTGGTAGGCACAGCCTTAACCTTAAGTTCGCGGAAAGTTTTGCCGTCGTCGTTTGAAGCAAGAATCTGCTTGCCGTCGTAGCGGATATAGTACTCGCCCTTATTGTCAAAGGTGTAGGTCTTAATTTTTTTGCCTTTTTTATCTGTTGTGTCCTCGTGTTCCTTCTTGACAGTTGCAATAACGTCAACATAATAGTTATTTTTGTACTTAATGCCGGACTTTTTAACGAGGAATGAGCAAGTCTTTTTCTCATCATTGGTCAGACCGAGTTCCTTTGCGGAATAACTCTCAATAAGGTTAATCGCGTCGGACTCGGCAATTAAAGCGTCACCCGTTGTAATCTCCTTAGTAGTAGCAGACTTTGTCGTCTTTGCGGCAGTAGTCTCCTTGTTACCGCTGTTGCCGCCGGAACAAGCAGCAAAAGCTGTCATTATAATAGATAAACAAATTATTGAAATTAATACCTTTTTCATACCATTACCTCTTGTTAATAATATACTCTGTTATTATATATTAATCCCACATTAAAGTCAATAGTCCATAAAGATTTGAAAAACACTCAGTAGTCATAACGGTATACGTTTGAATAATACGTATGTGTTTCCGCGCCGTTTGTGTAAGTGATATAGAATCTCACGCCGAACCACGAGGTTTTGCTCCTGATGCCGTAATACAACGCCTTGTTTTCCGCGTTGCCGTCAACGCTTTCGACGATACGGATGAGATTGCCCTCCTCATTACGCGTATTAGCATTTTCAAGAGTCAGGTCGTTGTCCGTCATACGCACTCCGTAAAGGAAGCCCGACGACACTATTCTGTAAGCGCTCAGATTAACAATCGTGGCGTTAAACACCTTGCGGTAATCGGTATCGGGATCGCTTGTAAATCTGTATCCCGTAGCGTGAGGAACCTCCTGCTCGCCATATGGGGTGTTAATGACATAATCATTACCGACCTGTGCGCCGTAATCAAAGTCGCGGTAATCGGTGATGCCGTGAGTCTTTGCAAAAGCAAGATCCCTGCCGTTAACAAAGCCGTCGCCGTTGTAATCGCCGTAAGCAACCTTAAGGTCGCCGCAGGTGTTTTGCCTGTTTACGGTAAGGGTTGCCGTTGCAAACAGGTCGTTATCATTCCTGAACTGAACAGTGTGTGTGCCGCACTTGACATTTTCGGCAATGTAGCTGCCGTCTGCATTTGTCACAGCACGCATTGTGCCATCAATATAAACATCTGCGCCGTCAATCGGATTGCCGGCAATTGTGGTGACGTTGCCTGTGATGTAGTGGCCGTCAGACGTATGGATGTATTCGGCAAAATCGCTGTCGCAGTCGTAGCAGTGATAACTGTATACGCTGTCATAGCAGCAGTCGTGTATTTCCTCATCAAGGAGCACTGTATTTCTGCTGTGACCGCAGCCGAGCGACTCGCGTGTGACGCCCAGTTTATCGCAGTAGTCGCGGGCAGTTGAATCGTCGTAGCAGTGAATTACCACAGAATTGTAAATGCCGTAACTGCTGACCTTGTAGCTTGCAAGCGAGTAGTCTGCAAGCTCCGTTTCCTTTGAAGTAATAGTGATTTTATTGAGCTTTGTGCAGGAGATAAAGGCGTCTGTATCAATTTTTTCACAGTTTGTGAGGGTGAGCTCTTTAAGTGCCTGACAACCGCGGAAAGCCTCTTTGCCGATACCAAGCGCAGTGCTGTCAAAGTCCAGAGAAGTGATCGACTTGCGGCTGATGTACCATGGCGAGTTTTGATAAAAGGTTACCTCGCCGTTTGTGTAGTCATCTGTGTAACCCGTTCCGTGCGTGAATTTTAGCGTTTTTATCGCACTACAGTTGTACCAGACAGTCGTGTTTTCGGGAGCTTTCAGTGACAGCGGCAGTGTGAGCTTGTTAAGTCCCGACGCACCGTAAAACGAGTAGTCTGAAAGTGCGTTAACTCCGTCGCCGATAACAACCTCTTTAATATCAGGTATGTATTCGCTCCACGGCACAGCGGCAACTGAATTATAATTGTACATATCCCCTGTTCCGCTGATTGTGAGCGTTTTGCTGTCAGTGTCGAAGTGCCACTGCATACTGCTGCCGCACTCGCCCTTGTTGTATGTACGCAGGTTAAAGCTGTTTGCGCTTGCATAATCCGCAGCAGTGCTGACATCGTAGGTTTCAAACAGAACATCGCGCTTTTGCATTTCGCCGTCAAAGTAATACCCTGCCGAGTAAACGCCGAACTGCGCCGAGCGAGTTTCAACACTGAAAGTCTGCGGATGAGGCGTGAGGATAAACGCATAGTCGCAAACGGTAATATCATTATTGATTTCAACTGTCTGCTCTGAAAATGATTCCAGAGCGCAGATAATATCACCGTCTGCATTGTAAACAATACCGTTTTGCAAGTTGAAATTGCTGTTGATACGCACCGCAGTCGTACCGCTGATGAGGAACGCTGCAGCACTGAAATCCGTGACGGAATCAGGCATGGTGTAAACTGCACCGCTGATTTTCGGCAACAGTACAAGGGTGCTCATATCTTTTGAATAAATTGTGTTGTCCACAGTTTTATACAGAACATTATCCTCAGAGCATCTTATTTTTGCGGCAGAACAGCCGTAAAACGCAAACGGTGAAAGCTCGCCGACATTGGCATTAATCTGAATGACGCTGACCGTATCTGCGTATTCCGCCCACGGAACTGCGCGGGTTGAATAATCGTACATATCACCGCTGCCGCTGATTGTAAGCCTGCCGGTATCGTCAACCGTATATGTCAGACTTTCGCCGCAAGCGCCTTCGTCAATGACCGTAGGCACAATGTACGGGCCGGTATAACTGTCGCCGCAGACTGTGCAGGTGTAAAGCGTGTATCCCTCCTGCGTGTCAGTCGGGTCAAATATATCCACAAGGTAGTGGTGGCGGCAGCCGATTGCGTTAAAGGTGATGTTTTCTGCAAGGGCATACGTCTCCGCAGGGGTGTTGCGGTAGCCGTTTATCACAAAGTTTTCTATGCCTCCGAAGGCGCCCTCGCCCACTTCCTTACAGTTCTCTGTAAAGGTGTATTCCTTTACATTTTTACAACTATAGAAAGCGTATTTGCCTATTTTCTCAAGGTTTTGCGGAATTGTAAAGCTTTTAGCCTTTACATTATAGAAGTTGTAATTACCGATTCTGTTAACCTCGCTGCCGATAGTTACATCAACAAGGTTACCTGCAAACAGTCGCCACGGCAAAGTGGACGCTGTGTAGTCCTTTGTGCCGTAAACACTGAGCGTACCTTCAGGGATATTAAGTGTGTACGTTTCGTTATCCGTGTATGTAATGTCGGACAAATCCGGCATACCCCAGCCGTAGTAAATATCCTTGCCCGTCTCGCCGAAGTCGGTACAGAAATCCTGCAGCACGCCGCACAAATCGTCAACAGGCATACTGTTATCCGTCGTTTTTATATCGGCACAGAGCGCCGCAATATACGGTGATGAGAACGAAGTACCGCTGTTTTTTCTTGTACGCGCGTCGGTGCTTTTTGTATAAGGGGCGAGCGACACAATCTTCCTGCCCGTAGCGCAGAAGTCAACCGCTGCGCCGTAATTTGAGAATTCGGCAAAAGTTTCAAAATCATCTTCAAGCGCGGTTACGGTAATAGTTTCGTCAATCGCAGCGGGATAAAGATACTTTATCTCTTTTGACTGATTGCCAGCCGCTGCACAGACGCAGACGCCCATATTCTTTGCATTCTGAATAGCCGCCCTGAAGGAATTACCGCCCGAAGATGACGTTATACTTATATTTATTACAGTTGCGCCCTGCGAAACAGCGTCGTTGATAGCGGAAACCATTGACGATGAGGTCGCCGTATTAGCGCCGAACGGCACAACTTTATACGGCAGAATTTTAACTGTATCGGGTGTGTTATCGGCAAGAATACCCGCGATAAATGTCGCGTGACCGTAAACATCACCTGCCTTTGAAGTGTCAAAATACGCGTCCGCCCTGCCGTCATCCGAGTAATCGTAACCGTGGCTGACAAATCTGCCGGTAAGCGCAGCATGGTCGTACATAACGCCTGTGTCAATCAGTGCAACCGTAACATCATCTCTGCCCATACGGTACTTGCTGATATACTGCGGTGTACCGAGCGCGTTGCTGCCGGCAGGATAAATCGTGCCTTTTGTTTCGCAGAGTTCAGCCGTACCCTCCGTATCAACAAGGAGTCCGTCCGCCTGAATTCTGTAGTATGCTTTTTCCGCTTCTTCCGGAGTTTTGTACTGCAATACGGCAAAGCTGTTCGGCTCGTCAAATGCAATCATATCGGCACCGTACCTACTGCCGTCGCTGCCGTTCACAAGCAGTCTTGCAAAAGCAAAAGTATCGCCGTTATTGAAGTCTTTATACGCTTTTTCGGTATTATATTCCTTATACATCGCGGTGAGGTCTGCGCGGTATGCACTGCGGTCAAACGTTTTTTCATACGACGAAAAAGCCGCTGCAAATATAACAACAGCAGATATAACAGCCGCAGTGAGCAAAACAAGCACTGCGATTATTCTGTTTTTTCTCGCAAATATATCCAAAATATCACCGCGAAAAACGTGATTTATATTACAATTATAGCACAAATCATTGACTTATGCCATAAAAATATGTTATTTTTATTATATAAAATCAAGAGGAGAGATACCCCGTGGATAAACAGAATTATGTACCTAAAAAAGAGTGGCTCGCCTACGGAATAGGCGCACTCGGTCAGGGTATGGTATACGGAATAATGAGTTCGTACATATCGGACTTCTACTTGAATGTACTTAAAGTTACGCCGGTGTTCGTGCTGCTGCTTATGCTTCTCGCAAGAATATGGGACGCAATCAACGACCCGATTATGGGCTTCATCGTTGACCACGCAAACCCCAGGCACGGCAAACTTAAAGCGTATCTGCTGTATACGCCGATACCCGTTGCTATACTGACAATGCTGCTGTTTTATGCACCCAATCTTGCGGACAGTCAGCGTATGATTTACGCGGCAATTACCTATGTGCTGTGGGGTATGATTTACACCTCGTCAGACGTTCCGTTCTGGAGCCTGCCGAATGCGCTGACTCCCAATGCTGACGAGCGCGGTTCGATTATCTCAAAGGCAAGGACGCTCAACGGTATAGGCTCTGCAATACCTATGGCAATGTTTATGGGACTCGGCTTCATTCTGCCGAAGTTCAACCTTTCGGGCAGCGACCTTGAGCAGAAAAAGTATGTGATAATGGCGCTTACCTGCTCCATCATCGGCAACATCTTATTTATAAGGGTGTACTTCAAGACGAAGGAACGTGTAAACATTCCGATTCCGCCGAAGAAGGACAAATCCCAGCCAAACACGCTCAAACTGATTTTCACCTGCAAGCCGCTGATGCTCACAGCCGCAATGGGCATCATCTCCGCTGCGAGATATATGTTCCAGGCGGGCGCAGTTCACGTTGCAAGATATTCATTCTATATCGGCGACGCAGAGAAATTGAAAACCCTCACAGGTCAGGAGCTTGAATCGGCGCTTCAGTCAAACATCTCCACAGTGTCAACAGTGCTTGCAGGCGCGAGCGCAGTGGGTATGTTCGGCGCAATGATTGCAGTAACGCCGCTTATCAAAAAATTCTCGTACAAGCAGCTTGTTATCGGCTCGTCACTGCTCGGCGCTGCTTCGTCGCTGGCAATGTGGTTTATCGGCTACGATAATTTCTGGGCGTGTGTTCCCTGCCTGCTGATTTCCACAATTCCGTGCGGTGTAATTAACGTGTGCGCATTTGCGATGGTCGGCGACTGCCTTGACTATATGGAACTGCACACCGGCGTAAGGCTCACCGGTATGGGCAACGCAATCCAGAGCTTTGTTACAAAATTCAGCAACGCGATTGCTACCTCGGGCATTATATTAATGTATATCATTGTAGGTCTTGACGTGTCGCAGATGAGCGCAAACGTCACCACAAACCCGACTGTACTTGACCCGTCAATCCGCACAGGCATATTCAGCGTGGTTTCAATTATTCCTGCAATTTCGCTGCTGCTGTGCATAGTGCCGATGTTCTTCTACAAAATCAACGGCGAATACCGTGAGCAGATGGAACGCGACCTTGCAAAACAGCGCGAGGAAAAAGGAATTAAAATAGAAGCTTAACTCTAATTCGGAATTCCGAATTAAACATCTACCCTTAAGGAGGAGGAAAATTATGAAAAAAGTATTATCAATCATAATGGCAATAGTGATGCTTACGGTTATTATGCCGATTAACACATTTGCCGCAAATCTTGAAACGGACAAATATATCAGCGGAATAACCTATGAAGACGCTTCGGAAGATTGCTACGGCGGTTACAGAGTTAAGCGTGCAAGCGACCCGACAGGCATTTACGCTGCTACATACGGCTACATAAACGACAATGACAGCGTATGGTACTATTTTGTAAGGCACTATGTCTACGTTGATAAATATGATGCGTATTTTGCAGACGAAAACTTCGGCGAATACGGCGAGCTTAATATTTTAGCTTCCGATTTTGAAAGCAGCGAATACTCATTTATCGGAAACACTTCAATTGAGCCTGCCGAGGTACATTACTACGAAAATGCAAGCGCAGTTAACGGTAACTCTTATTATGTAGTTCAGAGAGTAAAAAGAGCGTCCGACCCGAATGGCGTTTACGGCGCAACGGAGGGTACTATAACAACAAACAATGTTACTGTATCGGGTAAGAATATTAACCGCTTTGTATACGCACCCGGCACAACCAAGTATATCAAAGACGACACCTTCGCAGATTTGTGGATTACTGACACTGATTTTGCAACGAGCGAATACTCGTTTATGAACGAAGAGGTTTTCCACAAAGAGGAACTTAACTGGACGGGAAGTCTTATGTCAGGTCAGTTCGGCAACTACGTTGACGGCAGCGGCACACATTATGCAGTGGATAACGCGCACAACGTTTACAAAATTGACGGCGGCACTGTTACAGTCGGCGAATCTTCATACTACGCTCTCACAAAAATCAGCTATGTTGACTTTGAAGATTTAACACCTGCTGTTATTGACAAAGACACCTGCAATCATTACTATGTGGGCACATATTCACAAAAACCGACCTGCACTGCAAAAGGAACCGTAAAATACGAGTGCAAATACTGCCACGACGTATATACCGCTGATGCAGCGGCGCTCGGTCATAACTACAAATCAGTAACAGTTGTTAAGCCGACCTGCACCGCAAAAGGATACACGCAGTACACCTGCACACGCTGCAAAACCTCTTACAAAACCAAATACCAAGATGCGCTCGGCCACAGTGCAGTTACCGACAAGGCTGTAGCCCCGACATTCACAAAAACAGGTCTGACCAAAGGCTCGCACTGCAAGCGTTGCGGCAAGATAATAACAAAACAAAAGAGAATTGCCGCGCTCGGCGGAGTTAAGTTCGGCACGCTAACAGTCGGCAAGAAGAAGTTCACACTTAACTGGGTTCCGATCAAAAGTGTTCAAGGCTATCAGATTCAGTACGGCACTTCTAAAACCTACAAAGGCGCAAAGAAGATAACAATTAAGGATGGAAAAGCAAAATCCAGAACTATTAAAGGACTTAACTCAAATAAAACTTACTATGTAAGAATCCGCGCATACAAAAAGATTAACGGCAAGATGCAATATTCTGCCTGGTCAAAGTCCAAGGTAAAGATTAAGTAGTTTATAATAATTATAAGGAGTAAAATTTATGAAAAAAACATTATCCCTTGCGTTATCACTGATTATGATAATCGCATCACTCACGGCACTGCCGTTTACGGCACACGCACTTGATACAAGCGGCACCTGCGGTGTCAACGTAAACTACACGTTTGATTCCGAAACCGGCGCGCTTGTAATCAGCGGCACAGGCTGTATGAACGACTATGACACCGGCTCAAACAAATCGCCGTTTTTTATGGCAACGAAAGTTAAGACTATTACTATTGAGGACGGCGTTAAGGGCATTGGCAAGTACGCATTTGCTTTATGCGCAAACGTAACGAGCATCAACATTCCTGAAAGTGTTGAGCAAATCGGCGAGGGCGCATTCCAGCAATGCTACTATCTTGAAAGAGTCTACGTTCCCGAAGGCGTTCAAGACATTAATGACAAGACGTTTAATAACTGCGTAAGGCTTAAAAGCGTTGTGCTGCCGAAAGCCACTTCAAGCATCGGCGTAGCTGCGTTCTACGGATGCGACCAGTTAACAGACATTTACTTTGAGGGTTCAGAAACCAATTGGAGCGGTATTATTATTCAGTCCACCGACAACGACGTTCTTGAGAATCCGGACATCTATCACTTCAACACCAAGTCACAATCGTGCGGCGAAAACGCAACTTACACAGTTGATAAAGCAGCCGGAACGCTTACAATCAGCGGCACGGGCGATATGGACACCGAGGGCGACACACCTGCTTACTGCATCGCATATCCGCAATTTATCAAAACAGTTACTATTCAAAACGGCATTACGGGAATCGGCTATTCGGCATTTTCAAATCTGTACAACGTAACAAGCATTACACTGCCAAGCAGCGTAACGTCAATCGGCGTGTTTGCGTTTGAGGGCTGCACAAGTCTTGAAAGCGTTAACATTCCGAGCGGTGTTACAAGCATCTTCTCCAACACTTTCGCCAACTGCACAGCGCTCAAAAAGATGGTTATTCCCGAAGGCGTTAAGGTAATCAATATCGAAGCATTTCTGAACTGCACAGGTCTTGAAAGCGTTACAATCCCTGACAGCATTACAAGGATTAACGGCTCTGCATTTTACCTTGCAAGCGACACAATGACCGTTACTTCAAGCTGCAATACGCCCGACGTTTACGAAAAAGTTATCAAGGGCACACACCGCAAGTGGAACAAAAAGCACGCCTACAAAACCGCAACAACAAAGGCTACGCTCACCAAGAACGGCAAGATTGAAACCAAGTGCACAAAGTGCGGCGATATTAAGAACTCCACACCTATCAGCCGCCCCAAGACAATCAAGCTTTCCTCCACTGCTTACACCTACAACAACAAGGTTAAAAAGCCGAGCGTTACGGTTACGGACGCAAAGGGCAAAAAGATTCCCGCAAGCAACTACACCGTTAAATATGCAAAGGGCAGGAAGAAAATCGGCGCTTACACCGTGACCGTTACCTTTAAGGGCAACTACACCGGCACGAAGAAGCTGACCTTTAAGATTAACCCGAAAGGCACAAAGCTCACGAGCGTTAACGGCGGCACAAAATCCTTCACCGCTAACTGGAAAAAGCAGACCAAAAACACCACAGGTTACCAGATTCAGTACAGCACCGATAAGAACTTCGAATCGGGCAATAAAACTGTAACCGTTAAGGATAACACAAAAACCTCAAAGAAGGTTAAAAACCTCAAGGCGAAGAAGGTTTACTATGTACGAGTTCGCACCTACAAGCAAATCGGTGATAAGAAGTTCACCAGCACCTGGAGCGACCCGATAAAAGTTAAAACAAAATAAAACAATTAAAAATCCCCTGAAGGCGTCCGCTCCATAAGGAGGGTGGATGCCTTCAGTTTTTTATCAGCCGAGGTTTGATTGTAGGTATTGAACATCACATATCAATTAAGCATCCGGAGGATTATATTA
>CAYZPT010000068.1:0-10542 GCA_964480285.1 uncultured Bacteroides sp. | reverse complement strand
TCGCCGCCGTCTGTAAATGTTGTTTTGCTCGTCTTGTAGTCGGAAACTGCAACAACCTTGTATCCGCCGATTTGGGCAGGTGAATCTGCGCGCAGACCGTCCATAATGCCTGCCATCTTTTCCATACCTGCTGCGCCCTCAAAGGTGTAGGATTCAACTGTGTTGTTGTAATAGCCGAACTCGTCGTAAAGCGAATTCATAACGTCAACAAGGTTCATACCCTTTGACTTGTAAAATGCAGCCATTTCGCAGATGAGCATTGAAGCAACAACTGCGTCCTTGTCGCGTGCGTGCGTGCCTGCAAGGTAGCCGTAGCTCTCCTCAAAGCCCATAACGAAGTCGGACGCTCTGCCTTCTTCCTCAAGGTTTGTGATAAGCTCGCCTATGTATTTGAAGCCTGTGAGCAGGTTTTTGAACGTGCAGTTGTATTTCTTTGCAATAACCTCTGCAAGGTCGGTGGAAACAAAGCTCTTAACCGCGATTGCAGATTCTGGCAGGTTGCCTTTTGCTTTGCGCTCGGAGAGAATGTAGTTAAGCAGCATTGCGCCAACCTCGTTACCGCTCATCAGCACAAGCTCGCCAGATTTGTCCGGAACTGCGATACCCACGCGGTCGCAGTCGGGGTCGGTAGCAAGCAGAATGTCTGCTCCGATTTCTTTATTCATTTCAAGACCGATTTCAAATACTTGCTTGATTTCAGGATTTGGGAACGGGCAGGTCGGGAAGTTGCCGTCAGGATTCTCCTGCTCCGGCACAACGTAAACCTTGTCAATGCCGATTCTGTCAAGAATCTGGCGAACAGGCTTGTTGCCGGTGCCGTTAAGCGGGGTGTAGATAACCTTGAGGTCGGCAGCCTTAACGATTTCAGGATTGATGCACTGCTTCTGCACTTCGTCAAGGAACACATCAATAACTTCCTGACCGATGTATTCAATTCTGCCGTCTGCAACAGCCTCGTCAAAATCAACCTTTTTGATGCCTGTGAAGTAGTCAACCTTCTGGATAAAGTCGTAAGTTTCCGCAGCTTCCTCGTCTGTCATCTGGTAGCCCTTTGGGTTGTAGCACTTATAGCCGTTGTATTTTGCCGGGTTGTGCGAAGCGGTGAGGATAATACCGCTTGAAGTGCCGAAGTGGCGTATTGCAAACGACAGGCACGGAGTTGGTTCGAGCTCCTCATAGATGTAAACCTTGATGCCGTTTGCAGCGAGGATTGAAGCAGCCTCTTTGCTGAAGTAATCGCTCTTGATACGCGAATCGTAACCGATTGCGATTGACGGATTCTCGTAGTTCTTGTTGAGGAAGTCCGAAAGTCCCTGAGTAGCTCTGCCGACAGTGTAAATATTCATTCGGTTTGTGCCCGCGCCGATAACTCCGCGCAGACCGGCTGTGCCGAATTCAAGGCTGCGGTAAAAACGGTCAAGAATCTCGTCATCGTTGCCCTTGATGCTTTCAAGTTCAGCAGTGAGATCTGGGTCGCCCGTAGCCTTTTCAAGCCATTCGTTATATAAAGCGTTGATGTCCATAATATATCTCCTTCACAAATTAATTCATTTTCTATTTTAATATTATTATCGGGTGTTGTCAATATAACAATTTTGCGTTATAATAAAAATAATCGCAGACTAACGAAAAATGGGTGATAAGGTATATGTTTGCAAAGGTAAATAGTGAAGGCCTTTACGGTATAAATACATTTAATATTACGGTTGAAGCAGATATCAGCTCGGGTATGCCGCGGTTTGATGTTGTCGGTCTGCCCGACGCCGCTGTCAAAGAGAGCCGCGACCGTGTGCGAGCAAGCATAAAGAATTGCGGCTTTACGTTCCCGATGTCACGCATAACAGTTAACATCGCGCCAGCCGATGTAAAAAAAGAGGGCTCGTTTTACGACCTGCCGATTTTTGTGTCGTTGCTCAGAGCAAGCGGGCAGATAAAAACCAATCTTGACGATTATGCGTTTATCGGCGAGCTGTCGCTCGACGGCGAAATACGATCCGTAAACGGAATACTTCCCATGGTGTTACAGGCAAAAGAGGACGGTGTGGGCGCCGTGTTTATCCCGTTTGACAACTCCGACGAAGGCTCTGTTGTGCGCGGAATTGACGTGCTGCCTGCAAAAACCGTGCACGACGTTGTGGCGCACCTGATGGGCGAAAAACTGATTGAGCCTGCTTTCAGGGAGCTTGACGAGGAGAGCGTGATCGGCGAAACCCTCGACTTTTTCGACGTTAAAGGTCAGGCAAAAGCCAAGCGTGCGCTTGAAATTGCAGCTGCCGGCGGGCACAATGTGATTATGATTGGCACGCCCGGCACGGGTAAGTCGATGATGGCAAAACGCATCGGATCAATCCTGCCGCAGATGACGTTTGATGAGCAGATTGAGACGACTAAGGTTTATTCTGTAGCCGGCGAGCTGCCAAAGGACGCACGCCTGATTGCAAGGCGGCCTTTCCGTTCACCGCATCACACTGTCAGCGCGCAGGGGCTTACGGGTGGCGGCGCTTCACCCAAACCCGGTGAAATCAGCCTTGCGCACAACGGCGTGCTGTTTATGGACGAGTTCCCGGAATTCGACCGCCGCGCAAAGGAATCGCTCCGTCAGCCGCTTGAGGACGGCGTTATTACAATAACGCGAGCTTCCGGTACTGTTACATATCCAAGTGAAATAATGCTTGTTGCGGCGATGAATCCATGCCCGTGCGGCTATGCAGGTCATCCGAAAATCCAATGCACCTGCTCTGCTGCGGCACGTAAAAGGTATAACGACAAGCTTTCGGGTCCGGTGCTGGACAGAATTGATATTCACGTTGAGGTTGCACCTGTTGAATATAAACTGCTCCGCGGTGACAGAAACGAGGAGAGAAGCGAGGTCATCCGTGAGCGCGTTAACAAAGCTCGCGCAATCCAGACAGAGCGCTTTAAGGGTACAAATGTAAAGTGCAACGCAAAGATGACGCCAAGTATGACGCGTAAGTTCTGTGTGCTTACAGATGACGCGGACAAATTGCTTCAGAAGAGTTTTGATGCAATCGGTATGTCGCCGCGTGCGCACGATAAAATCCTGCGCATTGCACGCACAATTGCTGACCTTGAAGGTAGCAAAAGTATAGAACTCAGCCACGTTGCGGAAGCAATACAGTACCGCACGCTTGACAGAGTATACAAAAATTCACTTTAACATATTACAGGAGGAATTATGGAAAAGTATATTGAAACCACGATGAAAAATCTTGAGAAAAACGGCATTAAACCGTTTTACTGCGAGACAAAAGAGGAGGTTGCCGATATTGTTAAGTCGCTGATTAAGGACGGCGAAAGCATATCAAACGGCGGCTCCGAAACGCTCAAACAGTGCGGAGTTTTTGACATCATCAAAAACGGAAACTATGATTTCATTGATCGCACGGGTCTTGAGGGTGAGGCAGTGCGTGATGCGTATATCAGAGCATTCGGATGCGATACTTACTTCTGTTCGTCAAACGCAGTTACCGAGCGCGGCGAGCTTTATAACGTTGACGGTAATTCAAACCGCGTTGCGTGCATCGTTTACGGTCCACGTCAGGTTGTTATGGTTGTCGGCAAAAACAAGATTGTGCCCGACATCAATGCGGCGATTAAGCGCGTTAAGGAAAAAGCCGCACCGCCGAACTGCGTGCGACTTAACCTTGCAAATCCCTGCGCAAAGCTCGGATCCTGCGTGTCGCTCAAGCTCGACGATCCGTTTATGTGTGACGGCTGTGCGCTTGACAGCCGCATCTGTTGCAACTACGTTGTAACCGCGAAGCAGCGCCACAAGGACAGAATCAAGGTTATCATCGTCAACGAGGATTTGGGATATTAAAATAAGCAAAAGCTTACAAGGAGTTTTGTTTTGGAAAAAAGCGTTGCACACACATCAACCAACAGAAACACAGGGCTTGATTTACTGAAAATTTTTGCCTGTTTTGCTGTTGTTGTTATTCATGTTTCGGCAAACAAATGGTATGACGTGGATTGCACCTCTTTCGAGTGGAAGGTGTTTACGGTTTACAACTGTTTTTCACGCTGGGCGGTGCCGGTGTTTGTTATGATAAGCGGCTCGCTGTTTTTAAAGGCTGATTACACGGTTGAGCGGCTGTATAAAAAATACATACTGCGTATCGCAACCGCGTTTTTAGCATGGACGTGTGTTTACACGGCGGTTAATTACATCAGGTACAGAAATGTTCCCGACGCGGTAAAGATGTTCTTCAGCGGCGATTATCATATGTGGTATCTGTATATGATTGCAGGGCTTTATATGATTACGCCCCTTTTGAAAAAACTTGTTGAGGATGAAAAACTGACAAGGTATTTCCTTTTGCTTGCGTTTGTTTTTGCATTTCTGATACCGGAAATTATCTCGTTTGTTTCAATGTTTTCAAAATATGCCGCTTCAATAATGCAGGGTGTTATAAGCAAAATACATCTTGATTTTGTGCTGGGCTACACTTTTTACTATATCCTCGGCTACTATCTTACAAATCTGACTTTGAGCAAAAAGCAAATCAGAACAGCCGCTTGCCTTGGAATAGTCGGATTTATTGCCACGCTGGGTATGACAGTAGGCTTTACATATTACAAGGGTGGGTTGGTTAAGCTGTTTTACGATTATTTAACGGTTAATATCCTGCTTACCGCAGTGCCGGTATTCCTGCTGTACGACAAATTCAACAAAATCAATTTCAGCGACAAAGCAAGGCACATTATAACTCAGCTTTCAAAATACAGCTTCGGCGTGTATCTTGTTCACGTTTTGCTGATATATTTTCTCGGATATTTCCTGCATCTTGATACGCTATCGTTAAACCCGATATTATCCGTTCCGGTTATCAGTATAATTGTTTTTACAGGTTCATATATAATATCCGCAGTGTTGAACAATATCCCGATATTGAAAAAATATATAGTATAAAATCACAGATTTAGAATAATTAACAAATAACGAAAAACGACTGTCAGATTTGACAGCCGTTTTTGAAATATATGTGTTATCTTACTTTGTTGTCAATTTCCTCAGTGATTCTTGTGATGAAGTCCTCGATTGAGGTTGCGCCCTCGTCGCCGTTCTTGCGTGAGCGGACGGAGATTGTATTTGCCTCGATGTCCTTGTCGCCGACAAGAATCATATACGGGATTTTTTCCATTTGTGCGCTGCGGATTTTGAAGCCGATCTTTTCGCTTCTGTCATCAAGTTCACAGCGTACGCCGACAGCTTGCAGCTTTTCAATCATCTCGCGTGCGTAATCCTGATGTCTGTCAGCGATTGGCAGGAACTTAACCTGTACGGGTGCCATCCATGTCGGGAACGCACCTGCGTACTTTTCAATCAGCAGAGCGAGCGTGCGCTCGTAGCAGCCGATTGATGTGCGGTGGATGATGTACGGATTCTTTTTCTGTCCGTCGGAGTCAACGTATTCCATGCCAAATTTTTCGGCGAGCATCTGGTCAATCTGAATTGTGATGAGGGTGTCCTCTTTGCCGAAAACGTTTTTAATCTGAATATCAAGCTTAGGTCCGTAGAACGCAGCCTCACCGATGCCGATTTTGTATTCAAGACCGAGGTCGTCAAGGATGTTCTTCATAACGCCCTGAGCCTCGTCCCACTGCTCCTTGGTGCCGATGTACTTCTCTCTGTCGTCAGGATCCCACTGCGAGAAACGGAAGGATACATCCTCGCGCAGACCGAGTGTTTCAAGCATATATTCGCAGAGCTCAAGGCACTTTCTGAACTCGTCCTCAAGCTGATCCGGGCGGCACATAAGGTGACCTTCGGAGATTGTGAACTGTCTTACGCGGATAAGGCCGTGCATCTCGCCTGAAGCCTCGTTACGGAACAGAGTTGAGGTTTCGTCATATCTGAGCGGCAGATCGCGGTATGAGCGCGCCTTTGCGAGGTAAGCCTGATACTGGAACGGGCAGGTCATCGGACGAAGTGCAAAGACTTCCTTGTCGCTTTCGGGGTCGCCCATAACGAACATACCGTCCTGATAGTGATCCCAGTGGCCGCTGATTTTGTAAAGGTCGCTCTTTGCCATAAACGGCGTTTTGGTGAGTTGCCAGCCGCGCTTTGCTTCCTCATCCTCAACCCAGCGCTGAAGAATCTGAATAACCTTTGCGCCCTTCGGCAGCATAATTGGCAGTCCCTGACCGATGTAGTCAACTGTTGTGAACAGTTCAAGCTCACGTCCGAGCTTGTTGTGGTCGCGCTTCTTTGCCTCCTCGATAGCAGCAAGGTGTTCCTCAAGCATTGAAGCTTTCGGGAATGCTGTGCCGTAAACGCGGCAGAGCATCTTGTTTTTCTCATCGCCGCGCCAGTAAGCGCCGGTGCACTGCGTGAGCTTGAACGCCTTAACAACCTTCATATCCATAAGGTGAGGACCTGCACAGAGCTCGGTGAACTCGCCCTGTTTGTAGAAACTGATTGCCTCGCCCTTTTCAGCGTGCTCCTTGATAAGCTCGATTTTGTACGGCTCATCTTTCTCTTCCATAAGCGCGATAGCTTCGTCAACAGGGAGCTCAAAGCGTGTGATTTCAGGATTCTCCTTAACAATCTTCTTCATCTCAGCTTCAATCTTTGTGAGATCGTCGGGAGAGAAAGACTTTTCAACATCAAAGTCATAGTAAAAACCGTCTGTAATAGCCGGACCTATAGTCAGCTTTGCGTCAGGATACAGGCGCTTAACAGCCTGTGCCATAACGTGCGAAGCGGTGTGATTAAATGTCTTTTTGCCGTCCTCATCGTCAAAGGTCAGCACTTCAAAATCGCAGTCGCCGTCAATAACGGTGCGAAGGTCAGCCACATCGCCGTTAATCTTGCAGGACATAGCGTTGCGGTAAAGTCCCATAGAGATGTCTTTTGTGATGTCGGCAGCCGTTTTAGCCTCGTTGTATTCGAGAACTGCGCCGTCTTTGAGAGTAATTTTCATCTTGATTTCCTCCTTCAAAAAATAAAAACACCCTGAATTTCAGGGTGCATAAATACACGGTTCCACCTGAATTATACCGCTGGCGGTATCACTCAAAGCCTTTAACGCAGGCGTACGGCACACCATTTCCTGTGTGCGGCTCAGGGGTGGTGACAATTAATCTGCGTGCGTTTTTGCACCGACCAAACGCTCTCTTAAACGCAGGGCAAAACTGCCGTGTTCCCATCATTGCCGTAATTATTAAACATATGATAACACCGCCGTACTCATTTGTCAATCAGTATTTATGCGGTTGACAAAATAATTGTATAAATATATACTTAAAATAACAACAAACCTGTATGCAGAGGTGCACTATGATTTGGTACGGCAAAGAAGACATAGACAAACTTGACAGTCTGCCTGACTTTTCGCATATTGCAAAGCAAGACAGCAAAATAAAGGCGATTGCACTTGATCTGGCTAAGAAGAATGCATTGCTGCGCAGAACTGCGCGCGACGCGGTTAATCTGAAGTCTAAGCTCGCGTACGAAAAACGCACTAAGGGCGTTAAAACCGACCCTAAGGTTATCCTGTTTTCCACCTTCGACGGCAGATCGTACGGCGACAGCCCGAAGGCGATTTACGAGTATATGCTGACAGACAGTCGTTTTGATGGCTTTACATTTGTATGGGCGTTTCGTAACCCGAAGGAGTACAAATTCCTGCTTGAAAACAAAAACACTTACATCGTTCAGCCGATGACCGCCAACTATGAAACGGTCTGTGCCAAAGCGAAGTACTGGCTGTTAAACAGCAGGATGTCAGATTATATTTACCCCAAGGCTGACCAGGTTTATGTTCAGTTGTGGCACGGTACGCCGCTTAAACGGCTCGGTTACGACATCGCGGCTTCGGATAACATTATGAACACGCAGGCAGAGATTCGTGAAAAATATAAAATCGATGCTGCAAAGTTCAGATATCTCCTTGCGCCGAGCGAATTTGCAGGCGAAAAGTTTGAATCCGCATGGAACCTGAAGGCAATAGGTAAGGAGGACACAGTGCTTGTTGCCGGTTATCCTCGCAATGATTTCCTTAAAAACTATACGCCTGCCGACGTTAAGGCAATTAAGGAAGAGCTGGAGCTTCCCGAGGATAAAAAGATTATCCTTTATGCTCCGACCTGGCGCGACAATCAGCACGACAGCGAACTTGGATATGTATATGAGCCCGAGGCTGATTTTGACAAGCTTCGCGATGCACTTGAGGATGAATACATTATTCTTTTCAGAGCGCATTATTTTGTGGCAAACAGCTTTGACTTTGAAAAATACAAGGGCTTCGTCCGGGATGTTTCCGGCGTTGCCGACATCAACCGTCTTTACATTGCGGCAGATATGCTGATTACCGATTATTCAAGTGTGTTCTTTGACTACGCAAATCTCGGCAGACCGATGTTGTTTTATATGTACGATTTTGATGCGTACGCTAACAGTATACGCGGGTTTTATATTGATATTTCCGAAATCCCGGGTAAGATTGTTAAGACAACTGACGATGTAATCAGTGAGATTAAATCAATCGATTTTGATAATTTTGATTTTGAAAAAGCTTATCCGGATTTCAGAGCTAAGTTCAATTATCTTGATGACGGCAGTGCCGCAAAGCGCGTGGCTGAAGCTGTGATTGAAGAAATTTAAAAAAGTTCTTTATTTTTAAATTACAATAGGTTATAATAAAACTGAAAATCATACAAAAGGAGTAATACATATGAAAAAGAGATTTTTATCCCTGGCATTAGCTGCAGTTATGGTTGTCTGCTGTGTTATTACACCGTTTTTTGCATTCGCAAAAAGCAGTACTCCCGTGTGGGACAAGTATTCAGCTTCAGGCACACATAAGGTAAGTACATATACCTTTAAGCTTAAAGGCAGCGACTACACATACAAAGTGTGGTATCCGAAAGACATTAAAAAGATGAAAAAGCGCCCCGTTATCCTCTATTGTAACGGTACGTCATCTAACTACATCAAACATCCCGAAATAGCAAAGTTCCTGAAAAAAGCGGCATCGCGCGGTTTTGTCTGCATGACTAATACCGACGAAAACACCGGCATGGGCACAAGTATGAACGCCGGTATGGATGCACTGATCAGATTCAACAAAGCCAAAAAGAGCAGATTTTACAACAAGCTTAACTTCAACAAAGTCGGCCTTGCGGGTCATTCACAGGGCGCTACCTGTTGCATTAACCTTGCAAGTAAGGGTAATTATACAAACCGCAAATACTTTAAAACGATTTACGCATGTTCGCTTCCGACTCCGCAGCTTGAGGCTTCTCCGTTCCAGAACTGCCCGTATGATGCAAGCCTTGTATCAATTCCGACACTTATGATTTCAGGTACGGGTGCAACGGATAACGCATTTATTTCTCCTATTCAGACAGCAATGCGCCCGGCATTTTACAAAATCCAGAGCGAAGTTGTTATGGCTCGTATGAAAGATGTTGAACATCCTGACAGCATTTTCAAAACGCACCCCTATATGATTGCGTGGTTTGATTATAAACTCAACGGCAATAAGGCTGCTGGCAAAGCTTTTGTGGGCAAAAAACCTGAGCTTAAAACAAATCGCAAAATGAGCAATTACAAGCGCAAGGTTTACTGCAGAAAAACTGTAATAACTTCTGCACAGGGCGGCAACCGTCGTGTTAAGGTTACGTGGAAGAAGGTTAAAAACGTTGAAGGATACGAAGTTCAGTATTCTACAAACAAAAAATTCCCGAAGAAGTCAAGCAAAACTGTACGCGTTTCAAAAAAATCATCTTCTAAGGTTTTAACCAAACTTAAAGCAAATAAAAACTATTATGTAAGAGTAAGATCTTACCGCACATCGTACGGTGCAAAATCCTACAGCAACTGGTCAAAATCTCAGACAGTAAAAACAAAATAATTCATTCTCAGCCCTCGGTTTACGGCCGGGGGTTGTTGTTTTTTGTGCTATTTGTATATTAAAGCCTACTAAATTGATAGGCAAACAGGTAATTTAGCACAAACATCTACTTTACCCATTGACTTAGTAGGCAATAAACGCTATAATGTGCACAACAAACAAAACAACCGAATGGGGATGATGTTATGAAACTTAATCCTATATATGCTTCGCTCTTTGAAATGCGAATGTGCAGGCGATATTACACATTGGCACGATGTTGCCGCTAACAAGTCAAATTCACATTTACATTTTAAAGGAGATATAGTATAATGAGTTATAAATTTGAAACATTACAGTTACACGTAGGTCAGGAACAGGCTGACCCCGCAACAGATTCAAGGGCTGTCCCGATTTACCAGACAGCGTCATACGTTTTTCACGATTCACAGCACGCTGCTGACCGCTTCGGTCTTGCAGATCCCGGTAATATTTACGGCAGGCTTACAAATTCAACACAGGACGTGCTTGAAAAAAGAGTTGCCGCACTTGAAGGCGGCAGCGCGGCGCTTGCACTTGCGTCCGGCGCGGCGGCTATCACTTACACAATTGAGGCGCTTGCCGCAAACGGCGGTCACATTGTAGCTCAAAAGACAATCTACGGCGGCAGCTTCAATCTGCT
>CAYZPT010000067.1:0-10565 GCA_964480285.1 uncultured Bacteroides sp. | reverse complement strand
TAGCCTCATCCTCACTTGTAAAGGATACAGAAATTAAATCACAGTATGGCGGATAAATCATCAGCCTGCGCATTTCAATTTCATTAGCATAAAAGCCCTTGTAATCCTGGTCAGCTGCATAAATAACGGTGTCGTTATAAGGGTTAATGGTTTGTATAACCGCTCTGCCTTTAACGTCACGCCTGCCGGCTCTGCCGACAACCTGTGTTATCAAGTCAAAAGATTTTTCACTTGCATTATAATTCTCATTGTAAAGTGAATTATCGGCATTTACTACGCCTACAAGGGTTACATTGTCAAAATCAAGTCCTTTTGCAACCATCTGCGTACCGATAAGTATGTCGTATTCGCCGTCAGCAAAAGCATCAAGTATCTTCTGATGTGAGAATTTTGTGCTTGTCGTGTCAGCGTCCATGCGTACAATACGCGCTGACGAGAACGATTTTTCAAGCTCGTCCTCAATGCGCTGTGTACCGAAACCGCTGTAACGAACGGAATCACTGCCGCATTCAGGGCAGATATTGTCAAGCGGCTTGTTATAACCGCAGTAGTGACAGACAAGACGGTTGTTAAAACTGTGATAAGTCAACGATATTGAACAGTTAGGGCACATAACAATGTGTCCGCACTTGTTGCAGGCGATAAAGGTATTGTAACCGCGCCTGTTAATCAGCAGAATTGTCTGCTTACCGCTGTCAAGATTATCCTGTATCAGTTCCTTAAGTTTTGACGAAAGCGGCGTTTTATTGCCGCTTCGCATCTCGCGCTTCATATCAACGGTAATAACTTCTGGTAAATCAGCCTCACCGTAACGCTCATTAAGCTCGCAAAGCACATATTTACCGCTTTTAGCGTTAGAGTATGCTTCTATGCTCGGTGTAGCTGAAGTCATCAGAAACAGCGCCTTATTGTACCCGGCTCTGAAGCGCGCAACATCCTTTGTGTTATACCTCGGCGTGCGTTCTGATTTATAGGTGTGCTCCTGCTCCTCGTCCATAATAATCAAGCCGATATTATGAAGCGGTGCAAATATTGCAGAGCGAGTACCTATAACGATTTTCGCTTCTCCTCTGTCGGCGCGCTTGTATTCGTCGTTACGCTCGCCTATAGAAAGACCACTGTGTATTACAGCGCACTTACTGCCATATCTTTTGTGAAAGATAGAAAGTGTCTGCGGAGTGAGCGAAATCTCAGGAACAAGTACAATTGCATCTTTACCGTTATTAATAGCATCATCTATCAGCTTAAGGTAAACCTGCGTTTTACCGCTGCCGGTTACACCGTAAAGCAAACCTGTACCGCCGCCGCTATTCATCATATCGGAATAAGTGCGATATGCATTCTGCTGCTCGTCAGAAAGAACAATTTCCGTCTGCACACCATCAGTAATTTCTGAATAGGGATTACGCAGTATCTCACGCTTGTAGAACTCAATAATACCGCTTTTTTCAAGATTTTTGAGTACAGTAATACCCACACTGCAAAACTCACATATCTCGCTTGCAGAAGCACTGCCGACGTCAAGCAGAAGATCACAGACAGTCTTTTGCTTCTTTGTAACGCCGAGTAAAACATCTTCGCTGTCGTCAACAAGTCTTACCATTCTTTCGCTCTTGCCCTGCGTTTTGCCAAAACCTCGCGGCAGCATTTGCTTTAAACAGTCGTATGTCGTGCAAAAGCAGCGCTCTTTAAGCCAGAGCGCAAGGCTGACCATCTCGTCGCTGAGCACCTTGCAATCAACGCTGTGAATATATTTTAACTTGTCCGCATTGCCGTCTTTAACCGATACTACAATTCCGTTACGCAGGACATTTCCTGCTCCGAACGGAACTTTTACCGCGCAGCCGATTTCAACCTTATCTGACAATTCGTCAGGCACAGCGTAGCTGTAATCAGTATCAAAGCTGAAAAAGGTTTTATCAACGGCAATCTCAGCAATAAGTTTATTCATTATACATTTTTAATCTCGTCCGGTTCCTGAACGATGTATTTACCGTTACAGATTTCATCAATCGCTGTGGACACGGTTTTAACCTCAATGTGTTCCTCACGCTCAATAGCCTCATCTCTGATTTCTCTTGCTCTTTTAGCAGTACCTATAACAAGGCTGTAACGGCTGTTAACATTGCCAAGCATTTTCTTTAAATCGGGATTAAACATAGTTTACAGACTCCTTTATTTATCATTACGAGCAGAAAGCTCGTCGTTAATAAGGTTATTAATTGTATTGACGCAGTCGTCGAGGTTATCGTTAACCACGTTATATTTGTACACTGGTGCAAGCTCCATCTCGTATTCAGCAGCTCTAAATCTGTTTTCTATTTCTTCAACACTGTCAGTGCTGCGCTTATGAAGCCGCCTGCAAAGCTCATTAAGGCTTGGCGGAAGCAGAAAAATTGATACACAATCCGGTATCATTTTCATTATATTCTGCGCACCTTCAACCTCAATTATCAAAAAGCAGATTTTGCCCTCTGCAATTGCCTTTTCCACACCTTCAACCGGCGTGCCGTAATAGCAGTTATTGTATCTTGCATACTCAAGCAACTTGCCGTCATTAATCATCTGAACAAACTCATCGTCTGTTTTAAAATAATAATGAACGCCGTTAACCTCGCCTTCACGCGGTTTGCGTGTCGTAGCTGAAACAGACTGAACTATATCGTTTCTTGTCTTTTTCAGTTCGTTAAAAACCGTGTCCTTACCGCATCCGCTCGGGGCAGAAAGCACAACTAACATTCCGTTTTTGTTTTTCATATCAGACCTCCGAATTAAAACGGTTCTCTATTTGCGTAAGTTCCATATAACTGAGAATCACGTTATCGGAATCTGTAATAATAACACTCTTTGTTTTACGTCCGTGGGTAGCGTCGATAAGCGTGCCGTTTTCCTTGCTCTTCTGCACAATACGCTTAACGGGCGCTGATTCAGGCGAAACAATGGATATAACTCTGTCTGCATTAACAAGATTGCCAAAGCCAATATTAACTAATATCATAGGTATTCCTCTTATTCTATGTTCTGAACCTGCTCTCTGATTTTCTCAATCTCGCTCTTGATGTCAACCACCTTGCGCGCAATATCAACATCGTTAGCCTTTGAGCCAATTGTATTAGCTTCACGGTTGATTTCCTGAATCAAAAAGTCCATCTTCCTGCCGACTGCTTCCTCTGATTCAAGGAATTTACGCAGCTGGTCGATGTGCGAACGTAACCTTACGGTTTCCTCTGCAACAGCAACCTTGTCAGCGTATATAGCGACTTCCTGAATCATACGCGCTTCATCGATTGAAGCGTCGCCGATAATCTCATGCACGCGTTGAGCAAGTTTTTCGTTATACTCCTTAACAGTTTCAGGCGAGCGTTCCTCAATAAACGATACACTTTCAATAATGAAGTCGGCACGAGAAAGAATATCCTCCTTCATCTTTTCGCCCTCAACCTCACGCATTGAAACAAATTTTTCAAGAGCTTCATCGCAGACTTCCTTGACGTAAGACTTGATTTTATCCTCGTCCTCCTCTTCCTTACGGACAATAAGAACATCAGGGAATCTGCCGATAGTGGAAGCGCCGAAGTCTTCTTTAAGACCGTACTCTTCACACAGTTCGCCCAGTGCTTTAACATATGCGCTTGCAAGTGTGTTATTAACAACAACATCAGCTGATTCGGTATTGAGAGCCTCAATGCCTACAAAACAATCTACCTTGCCTCGTGCAACTTTTGATGAGATGTAAGACTTAAGCTTGTCATCCAAGAAACCGTATGCTCGCGGTATTCTTGATGAAAACTCAAAGTACCTGTGGTTTACAGATTTCAATTCAACAGTGATAATGTAGCCGTCAATCTCTTTAACAGCTCTGCCAAAACCGGTCATTGATCTAATCATAGAGACGCCTCCTTTAAAATTTATAAATATTATAGTAATATGTGATTGTAAGGTCAATAGTTTGTTAACAAATTATTTACAAATTTAATATTATATTTACAAACATAAAAGACGGAGGGCTCATCACCTTCCGTCTGAATGTTTATGATTTCTTTTTCTTATCCTTTTTGGAGAAAGAAATTTTATCCTCCCTGTGTTCAAGGAGCTTGATTATATTATCCTTATGTTTTGCAATAACTATCGCGGAAAAAACAAGCGCAATTATTGTAAGCGGAATACTGATGTAAAACGCAAATGTGTATATCGGATAGAATATTGCCATCAATATTGAACCAAGGCTAACATACCTTGTAATTGCAACTGTGATGATAAACATTGCAAGCAATATAAGTGCGATTCTGTAATCAACAAGGAATACCATTCCGCCGCTAGTTGCAACACCTTTGCCGCCTTTAAACTTAAAGAAACATGGGTAAATATGACCGAGCACACAGAAAAATCCTGACCACGACTTGAGCATAATCATTGCATTATCAGCAAAGATTTTGTACTGTGCAAGCTCCTTTTCCATGATCATCAGTGTTGCGATCCAGATGGCAAGCGCAACCTTTGCCATATCGCCGAGAATTGTGATTATGGCAAAAAACTTGCCGTAATTGCGTAGCATATTCGTTGTGCCGGCATTGCCGCTTCCATGCTTACGCACATCGTCGTGCTTAAATTTTGATAAGATAACACCAAAATTCAGACTGCCGAGAAGATAGGAAATCACAGCAACAACAATCAGCTTGAATACTGTCATTTTCCGCCCTCCCCTCGTTCTCTAACAATGAACCTTACAGGTGTGCCGTCAAGACCGAATATCTCACGAATCTGATTTTCAAGATACCTCTGATATGAAAAGTGGAACAAGTCGGCGCGGTTTACGAAAAAGACGAATGTCGGCGGGCGTGTAGAAGCCTGAGTCATATAGAAAATCTTAAGTCTTCTGCCCTTATCACTCGGCGGCTGCACACGAGCAGTCGCATTTGCAAGCACCTCGTTAAGCTTACCTGTGGAGATACGCATCGAATTCTGAGAGTGAACAAAAACAATCATCTCAAATAGCTTGTCAATACGCTGTCCCGTCTTAGCCGAAATAAACATAATAGGTGCGTATGACATAAAGGAGAAGTCTACCGCAAGCTTTTCACGAAATTCCTTCATAGTGTTACTGTCTTTCTCAACAGCATCCCACTTGTTAACAGCAATAATGCAAGCCTTACCCTGCTCAAGCGCAATTCCTGCAACCTTACTGTCCTGCTCGGTAAAACCCTCGACTGCGTCAATCATAATAACACATACATTAGCGCGCTCAACACTCATTCTGGCACGTATGATCGAGTATTTCTCAATATCGTCGTTAACGCGGCTCTTGCGGCGAAGACCGGCAGTATCAATAAAGTTAAACTTGCCGTACTCATTCTCGATATATGTATCTGTCGCATCGCGAGTCGTGCCGGCAATATCGGAAACTATAACGCGTTCAGTGCCTGCAATCTTGTTGACGAGCGAGGATTTGCCGGCATTTGGTTTGCCGATAACTGCAACATTTATGATTTCCTCGTTCTCTTCTTCGTCTTCTGCTTCATCTGGGAAATGCTTAATTACTTCATCAAGTAAGTCGCCTGTACCGTGACCGTGAACTGACGAAACTGCAATCGGGTCACCTATACCGAGATTGTAAAATTCGTAGAATTCAGGCTCAGGCTCGCCGATCTTGTCACATTTATTAACACAAAGCACAACAGGTTTGTTGCTTCGCAGAAGCATTGCAGCAACTTCCTGGTCGCTCGCAACAACACCGGAGCGAATGTCGCAAACAAGCACAATAACATCAGCAGTATCAATTGCAATCTGAGCCTGTGCACGCATCTGTTTTAAGATAACATCGTTGCTGTAAGGCTCAATACCACCTGTATCAACAAGCAGAAAATGACGGTTAAGCCATTCGCAATCGCCGTAAATTCTGTCGCGCGTAACGCCTGGTGTGTCATCAACAATGGACATTCTTGCGCCGATTAGCTTATTAAAAAGAGTAGATTTGCCGACATTCGGTCTGCCGACAATGGCAACAACCGGTTTCGCCATATAATCACGCCCTTTCAACAAATAAAATACAAGGCGGCTTACACAAGCCGCCGAATATTTAACTATTAATTAGTCAACATTAATTACTTCTTTACCGTTGTAGTAGCCGCAGCTTGGGCAAACCTTGTGCGGTACTGTGTACTCAGAGCAATTCGGGCACTTTACAAGTGTCGGAGCAGTCGCCTTCCAAACGCTTGATCTTCTCTTATTCTTTCTTGTCTTTGAAGTTCTTCTAGCAGGTACAGCCATTTTTCTTCCTCCTTATTATCAAAACTATAATCGTTAATTTACTACTCATCAAGCAACTGCAGCAACGCCGCCATACGCGGATCAACGTCCTCTTTACAGTCGCAAGGTCCTTCGTTTAAGTTCTTACCGCATTTCTGACAAATGCCCTTGCATTCCTCGCTGCAAAGCATTTTATGCGGCAGAAACAACTGAATTTCCTGATAAACAAAATCGTCAAGGTCAAGCTTGCAGTCATCAATAACAACGAAATCGTCAAAATCATCGTCGTCGTTTTCAAGCTTTTCAACAGCGATTTTGTGAATATCAAAGGAATATTCCTTCTCAAAATCTTCTGCACATCTGTCGCACGTACCGAAGAAATCGAATCGTATATTCAAATCGAGGTAAACGACATCAGCTTTACAATATGCCTTACCCTTGACATCTGCACCGTTTTTGAGTGGCTTGTAGGTGCTGTATTCAAAGTCATCAAACGCGATATTTGTATCAATATCAATGACTTCATTGTCAAAATTAAACAGATTTGTAAAATCAAGCTGCATACAAAATACCCCAATATGCACTTAAGTATTATATATACATAAAATGCTTTTGTCAATAGAAAAATTTTGAAATAAGCAAATTTGCTAATCTAATAATTGATTATGCGTTTTTCAATTTATCGCAAGTCAATTCAATTGGCTCACGCTTTTTGTTAGTTCTGATAAGCGGTTGCGTATTGTTACGCACAGAATCCTCTGTAACAACAATCTTTTCAATTGTATAATCAGACGGCACTCTGTACATCAGATCACCGAGCACAGCTTCGAATACTGAACGCAGTCCCCTTGCGCCCGTCTTTCTCTTAAGTGTGATTTCCGCCATTGCTTCAAGCGCTTCATCCTGGAACTGGAGCTCAACATTATCCATTTCAAACAGTTTTGTGTACTGCTTAACAATAGAATTCTTCGGTTCAGTCATAATGCGCACAAGAGCATCTTTATCAAGGTCACTGAGTACGGTGATTACAGGGATTCTGCCGATAAGTTCGGGAATCAGACCGTATTTTACAAGATCATGTTGTGCAACATTGGAAAGGATTTCTTCCTGCTCAAGCTTGTTCTTTTCCATACTTGAACCAAAGCCAAGCGAACCTCTGCCGAGACGGTTTTCAATAATTCTTTCAATGCCGTCAAACGCGCCACCACAGATAAACAGGATATCTGACGTGTCAATCTGGATATATTCCTGCTGGGGATGCTTGCGTCCGCCACCGGGAGGAACATTAGCCTGCGTGCCCTCAAGTATTTTGAGAAGTGCCTGCTGTACGCCCTCGCCGCTTACGTCACGCGTGATTGAACGGTTTTCACTCTTACGTGAAATCTTATCAATCTCGTCAACATATATGATACCTTTTTCTGCCTTTTCGATATCGAAATCAGCTGCCTGAATAAGTCTGAGCAAAATGTTTTCAACATCCTCGCCGACATAGCCGGCTTCAGTAAGAGTTGTAGCATCAGCAATAGCAAACGGAACATTCAGTATTCTTGCAAGCGTCTGAGCGAGCATCGTTTTGCCCACGCCTGTAGGACCGAGCAGAAGTATATTACTCTTTTGGAGCTCAACATCATCCTCGCTCTGATAGAAAATGCGCTTGTAGTGATTATATACTGCAACGGAAAGCGTCTTTTTTGCTTCATCCTGACCGATAACGTACTCATCGAGCTTCTCTTTGATTTCCATCGGCTTATAGAGCTTAATGTCGCCAAGCACTTCTTCAGGCGCCGTTTTCAGTTCACCGTCAGCCTTATCCTGCGCAAAAATCAAATCATTGCACAAAGCAATACATTCGTCGCAGATATAAACATCGCCGGGACCCTCGATAAGCCTGTATACCATTGATTCACTTTTACCGCAAAACGAGCATTTTGCGGGATGACCTGAATCGTTTCTACTCATTAATAAACTCCCTTATCTTTTGTCAATCACCTTATCAACAAGACCGTATTCCATAGCCTCAGTTGCGGACATCCAGTTGTCTCTATCGGTATCCTTAACAAGAGTTTCATAATCTTTACCGCAGTTTTCGGCAAGAATTCTGTTGAGCTTCTCCTTAGTTTTAACAAGGTTCTTGGCAGCGATTTCAACATCAGTGGCCTGACCTGTAATTCCGCTGCCGCCGACAAGCGGCTGATGAATAAGAATTTCGCTATTAGGCAGAGCAATACGCTTGCCCTTTGCGCCGCTTGAAAGAAGGAACGAGCCCATGCTTGCTGCCATACCTACGCAAATTGTTGATACATCGCATTTGATGTAATTCATTGTGTCGTAGATTGCAAGACCTGCGGTAACAGATCCGCCGGGTGAATTGATGTAAAGCGAAATGTCCTTATCACTATCCTGACTTTCAAGGAACAGCAGCTGTGCTACTACAAGTGACGCGGTGTTGTCGTCAACCTGATCTGACAGAACAATAATTCTGTCGGAAAGAAGTCTCGAGAAAATATCAACGCTTCTTTCGCCTGCACTTGACTGTTCAATAACATATGGTACTAATGATGCCATAATATCACTATCCTTTAAAAAGTATTATATCGTTTTATCGGCAGTTTATGCCTTTTTTGCGCTATCAACGATAACGTCAACAGCCTTTCTTGTCTTAATATCGCTTTCAAGCTGATCAGTCGGAACAGCAGCCTTAATCTGCTCTGCCTCCATACCGTACTGCTCAGCAAGCTTGTCAACCTCAGCTGCAACTTCTTCCTCAGTCGCTTCGATGTTCTCAACCTTGGCAATCTCTTCGAGAGCAAGTGCAACCTTAACCTGCTGTGCAGCACCTTCTTCAAACTGCTTTTTGAAGTCATCCATTGTCTGACCGAGATACTGCAGATATGTGTTGAGATCAATACCCTGCATCTGAAGTCTGTAACCGTAATCCTGTACAAGCTCGTCAACCTTGTGCTCATTCATACATTCCGGTATTTCAGCTTCCATGTTGTCGATAACCTGTTCGATAAGAGCGTTTTCAAATTCTCTCTTTGCGTCCTCAGCTTTCTTCTCGCTGATCTGCTTTGAAAGCTTTTCCTTAAGCTCGTCAAGAGTTTCAACTTCTTCATCAACGTCCTTAGCAAATTCATCGTCAAGCTCAGGGAGTTCTTTCTTCTTGATCTCATGAATCTTGCACTTGAAAACAGCCTCTTTGCCAGCAAGGTCTGCCTGATACTCCTCAGGGAATGTTACGTTAACGTCAAACTCTTCGTCAACGTTGTGACCTGCAACCTGCTCTTCAAAGCCGGGAATGAATGAATTTGAGCCGAGTTCAAGCGGATAATTCTCGCCCTTGCCGCCGTCAAATGCTTCACCATCAACAAAACCCTCAAAATCGATTTCAGCAGTGTCGCCCATCTCGGCAGCTCTGTCCTCAACAGATACAAGTCTGCTGTTTCTCTCCTGCATATTCTTGAGCTCTTCTGCAACGTCATCATCAGTTGCTTCAGTCTCGCCGTATTCAGCTTTTAAACCCTTATATTTACCGAGCTTAACCTCAGGATAAACGGTAACTTTCATTTTCATTTCAACGCCCTCTTCCTTGCTCATAACAGGAACGTCAAGGTCAAACGGCTGATCAACTACGCGAAGTTCAGCTTCGTCAATTGCAGCCTGAACAGCCTCGGGATAAACGATTTCGAGTGCATCTTCAAAGAATACGCCTTCACCGTATGCCTTCTCCACCATGCCCATTGGAGCCTTACCTTTACGGAAGCCCGGGAGCTGAATTGATTTTCTCTGGCGCATATATGCAGATTTGCAAGCGTCAGTAAATGTCTGTGCATCAACGGTTACTTCAATTTCGTAAACGTTGGTATCAACTTTATTCGATGATTTAAGTGCCATTGGTGTGACCCTCCTTAAATAATATAATATTTAATTAGTGTTTAGCATTATAACATAACTATTTTAAAAATACAACAGTTTTTTATTTTTTAATTAGTTTAGGCATAAATCCAAGCCTGTCACATGAAATCAGACCAAAATCGCAACCGTTAATACTATCGTCAATTGCAAATCTTGCAGCAGCTCCGTGAAGGTGTCCGTAGTAGCATTTTTTGATACCATAGTCGCTGATAACCTGCATAATCGGCTCGCACTCGCTGTCGGTAGTAATCGGCGGATAGTGAAGAAACAGTATTTTTTCATCACAGGTTGCGCTGTCGAGCGACATTTTTATTCTGCCCACTTCCCTATTGAGCACCTTTTCATCATGCGATTCCTCACTGTCAAAAAGCCAACCGCGACTGCCACAGACCGACACACCTTCA
>CAYZPT010000066.1:0-10760 GCA_964480285.1 uncultured Bacteroides sp. | reverse complement strand
CCGTAGCCTGCGTACGCCAGACCTTCCTGACGTTTGCCGGTTTTGTATTCCATCTCGTCAACGCAGTCTGCAATCATAATATTCGGAGTAACGTTTGTGTTACCGTGCTGAATACCGCAGAAGAAGTTGAGGATAAGGAACGGAACGATAAGTGTGCTGTTGAATCCGATACCTCTTGAAACGAAATACAGAATTGCAAGCGACGAAGCGCCGTAACAGCAGAACAAAATAAATGTCTTTTTGGTAGAATATTTTTTAAGTACAAAGTTTACAAGCAGCGTACCAACCGCGGTACCGATACCCATAGGCAGCATAAGCGCAAGCTTTAAGCCCTTTGAACCGAGCAGATAAACTGCGATGTAAAGTGAAACCGTGCCGTAAACACCGCGACCGAAGCCGAAAAGCTTGGTGAGTGAAACCATAAGCAGGTTTTTGTTGGTAAATACGAGCTTGATTGACTCGATGAGTGAAACCTTGTCGGTTGTGTAAGGAACACGCTCCTCGTTGTTTGCAAAGAAAATCATTACAAACAGAACCATTCCCAGTGCGCACACAGCAGTTGAAATGATAAGGTCAAGACCCTGACCCTCAGCGTTCTTATACTGCTGCTTGCCCATAATAGCCTTCATAATTGCAGGAACAACGATGATTACTACCTGACCGCCGGACTGACCGACGCTCTTGAGGAAGGAAGCGATTGAAATTGCGCTTGACCTCTCCTTCGGGTTTGGTGAACACAGTGCGCCGAAGCAGTTTGCCGGTGATTCAACTGCACACGAAATTGCAATGTACAGCGAATAGATAACAAACATCCATATTGTTGCAATGGTGAAAGAATTTGTATCCGGTGCAATGAACACGAGCATTGCAATAACTGCGAACGGGATAGCACCGAAGCCAACCCAAGGCTTAACCTTGCCGAGCTTTGTCCTGGTGCGGTCTACAAGAATACCGATAATAAGTTCCATAACCGCGCCTACAATACCTGCAACACCGAATACGGTGGATACAACTGTTGCAAGCTGAGCAGAATCAAAGCCTTTTCCCTTAAACGCGAAGTCAGCAAAGAATGTCATCGTGTAATCCGGCATCCAGCCCGAAAGCAGTGCAACACCGAAAAGTCCCACACCGAAGGTGACAATCTCAGATGGCTTCATGTACTTCTTTTCCGCCGGAGCGCCCGAAGGTGCAACGGCGGTTTTCTTTTTAGCCATAAAGAAAACCCCTTTTCTAAATATATTCAGTTTATTATATCAAATTAAAAATTATAATACAAGTGATAATTTACATATTTTATACATATTTTATAATTTTTTGTAGCACAATACACAAAAAACGGAGCGCTGAAATCAGCGCTCCATAATTTTGAATTTATAACAAATCCGCTAAAGTTTTTGAATTGAGAAAGTCCATAATGACCTCGTTAAGCTCGTTCCACATGGGACGGGTCAGGCAGGAGCCCGCCTTTGTGCACTCCTTTTCGCAGTCAACACAGGCAACAGGTGCAAGCGATTTTTCCGTTAAAATCAGGATTTCGCCGACTTTATATTCCTCAAGCTTGCGGTTGAGACGGTAGCCGCCGCTTTTGCCGCGGGCACTGTCAACAAGCCCGCCCTTTGATAGCTTGGAGATAATTGCCTCAAGATATTTCATACTTATCTCCTGACGTTCGGAAATATCTTTTAAAGAAATATATTTTTCCTCGCCGCCGTACTGTGCAAGGTCAAGCATAATGCTGAGCGCATATCTGCCCTTTGTTGAAATCATCATAATCTGTCACCTGCTTTAAAGATGTGCAAAAATATTATAGCACTAAATCCTACTTTGTCAATGGGATTTAACTCAAAAGCACTGTGATTATTGAAAACGCGGGTGAAACAAGCGTCTTGTTAAATTCGCCGTCATATGTTGTTTTGAGTTTGTCATTGCGATTTGACTCAATAACGGTCATATTGGTAAAGTCGCCGGCAAGTTCGATAATATTTTCGCCGCCCTCGTTGACTATAATAAGCACCAATTTACCGTCCGGACGTCTGAAGCCGAAGGCGTTGAAGTCGTTGCTGTCGGCAGTCGGGCGCATACCGATATCAAGCACAGTTGAACCGACGGGAATATATTTTGAGAAATGCGCATAACCGTAATATCTTTCGGCAATGCTCCACTCGCTGAAATCGGGAGAAGCGGAAATAAGCGAATCCGCATAGTCGTTGCCGTCCTCTTTAAGATAGATGCCGTTAACTGCAACCCAGGACGTCCAGCTGACCGCCTGACAAATAGTCATATCCTGACCGATAATTCTTGCCGTAATCAGCGCACCCTTGAAGTCGCGCGTGTGATGCTTACAGGGGAGTTCGCACCACTCGGTCATATCAAAACGGTACTGCGGGTGTGCCTTAACAATCTGTGTGCAGAATTCATAGCGCAGCTCAGGGCTGTTGTCAACGTGGTATGAATGGTAGGCAATTACATCTGTCAGATCCATAATATCGTCATCCGCAAGGATTGCCCACAGGTACTTCGGCGTGGTCTGCAACAGCTCGCCGCTCTCGGGTATACACATACGCACGGGGATATTCCTGCGGCGGATCTCGGTTGCGAAGATGTGCAGCACCTCGGCAACCTCCTCCGGCTCATAGTGGCAGCCCTCCTGCCACACGACATCGCCGCCCCACTTCCACTGCGGCTCGTTAATCGGACTGATGTATGTAACGGGCAGACCCTCGCTGATAAGGTATTCCGTAACAGTCAGGAAGTAGTCGGCAAAATCCTTGTACTTCGATTTTGGTATGTTGCAGATATGCTTGAGAAAACCGCCGGACGCCTGGCCGGTTGAGGTCTGAGAGTAGTGCGGCGAGTTTGCAAACAGAATCAGCGTGTCCACATTCCCCGTTGCAACCGCCTTTTTCATAACCTCAACGGCGGTTCTGTCACGTGCAAAATCCCAGGAGGTTTCCTCTTTCTCCTTGTCAAAAAGCATCATTGATTCCGTGCGGCGCCACGGGTCGGGCACCCTGCAATTCTCGGGATCCGTTCCGCCGCCTATATTATAGCGGTAGATGTTAAGTCCGAGACCGTCCTTGCCGTAAAGAAGGTCGATTATTTTGTCCTGCGTGTCGCTGTCCTTGCACGCCTGACTCCACCAGCAGGCAGAGGTTCCCCAGCCCTTGGTGGTCTGTAAAGTCTTTGCGTTGTAAAAATTGATTTTCATAAGCGTTCCGCCTTTACATTTGATAGTTTTATTATAAGATTTTTTACAAAATAAGTCAAATATACAATCACGGGTATAAAAAAGACAAGTCTATGATGACTTGTCCTTTTTCTTGTTGCGTATAACAATCATAAATATCATACCGATTATGCCGCCGATTGTGTTCATCATCATATCGGTAACCGTGTCGAAAAGTCCGAGGTAACCGTACTCGCCGCGGAATTTTGAGATATCAAAAATCACTGTTTCCTCACCCGCTTTGGCAAGCTGCAGATTTGTACCGTGGAGAGTATCCATAAGGAATTCGTAGAACTCCCAACCGACAGCGATTGACAGTGCAAACATCAGACTGAACATCGCCGCAAGCGTCGTCGCGCACTCGCCCTTTTTGCGCTGAATTATGCAGGCAAAATCGTATCCGAATACAGCACAGACCATACCCGACATAATGTGCATAAACTCGTCGAACCACTTGTATCTGTCAAACACGCCTAAATACGAGCCGATTACAATACCGATAAATATAACCAGATTCAGCATCGTCTGGCTTATAGGAGGCACTTCCTCGATAAACGAGCCGTTGCCGAGTATCTGGAACAAATCCCAGAGGTGTGTGAATATCCAGCAGAACACGCTTTCAAATCCCATCACCAGATTGCCGTGAATAAACGAATATGTGGCGCAGACAAGCATTGCAATGCGCACGATTATCCAGAAAACGAGCTGCCATTTCGGTATTTTTTCAATGGGGTCTCTCTTGATTTTATAAGACATAATGTACTCCGTTTTTGTTAAAATGAAGCGTCAGGTTTGCCGCTCCAAACAATCATAACACAAAACAAACAACTTTTAAACATTTTTTTGAAAAAAGTCTAATTCTTAAATATTTATAAACTAATTGGACAAAGATTTGTTTTTTTAAAAATATTCGCTATAATATACTGGAATAATACTTGGAGGAAAGAATATGGAAACCCCGAAGAACACACCTAAAGCGCCTTGGTTCAAATACTTTGGCGACATTCCGAAGACGCTTGACTATCCGCAGGGCTCAATGTACGAAGCGATTAAATTTGCTTACGATACACATTATAACGGCAACTGTTACAACAACGCAGCATATATCTTTCAGGGTAAAAAGACAATGTACCCCGAGTTTTTCAGAAAGGTTGACACTGTTGCAAAAGCATTCAGGGCAATCGGCATCAATGAGGGCGACAAGGTAACAATCTGTATGCCAAACGCTCCGCAGGGCATTGACAGCTTTTACGCGCTCAACAGAATCAGCGCTGTACCGGCAATGATTCATCCGCTGTCGGCTCCCGGCGAAATCAAGTTTTACGTTACACATTCCGAGAGTAAGGCAATCCTTGTGCTCGATATGTTTTACGAAAAGGTACTCGAAGCGCTTGAGGATGTTGACTACGAGGTAAAAATCATAGTTGCTCATATCAAGGATGAGCTCCCCTTCCCGCTTAATATGCTTTACCCGCTTACGGTCAAGGATAAGCCTGCTCCGATTTCGAAGGACAGCACACAGATTATTGACTGGAAGGACTTTATCGCTGGCGGTAAAAAGGTTACAACTCTTCCGGATACATATCCGTCAAAGGACGACACAGCGGTTATTCTTTTCTCCGGCGGTACAACGGGCACATCAAAGGGTATTGAGCTTACTAACTTAAATATGAATGCGCTCGGCTACGAGGTTGCGGCAGGCGCAGGCTTCCCGATGAAAGACTTGCGTATGTTCTCGGTTATGCCGCTTTTCCACGGATTCGGTCTCGGCGTAGGCATCCACACCGCACTTGTCAACGGCGCAACCTGCGTGCTTATCCCGCAGTTCACAATCAAAACCTACGCAAAAGACGTGCTTAAATACAAGCCAAATGTTATCGTGGGCGTGCCGACTCTGTTTGAAGCACTGCTCAGGAGCGACGGCTTTGACGGCGCAGATCTCTCTTTCCTCAAGGGTGTTTTCTGCGGCGGCGACTCACTTTCAATCGAGCTTAAGAAGAAGGTTGATAAATTTCTCAAGGATCATAATGCGCCTGTGCAGATCCGCGAGGGTTACGGCACAACAGAGTGCGTTACGGCTTCATGTCTTACTCCGCACGACTTCTTCCGCGAGGGCAGTATCGGTATTCCGTTCCCCGACAACTACTACCAGATTGTTGACCCGAACACTGACAAGGAGCTGCCATACGGCACGGAGGGTGAGATCTGCATTATGAGCCCGACTGTTATGAAGGGTTACCTTAACAACAAGGCTGAAACTGCATCCACACTCCGCACACATGACGACGGCAACGTATGGTTGCACACAGGCGACCTCGGCACAATGGATGAGGACGGCTTTATCTACTACAAGCAGAGACTTAAGAGGCTCATCATTGTGTCCGGCGTTAACGTTTACCCGTCGCAGGTTGAAAACACAATCGACGCTCACCCCGACGTACTGCTTTCCTGCGCAATCGGTATTCCCGATCCGTACAAAATGCACAAGGTTAAGGCATTTGTAGTGCTCCGCCCGGGCGTTGAGCCGAGCGACAAAATCAAGGAGGAAATCCTTGAGCACTGTAGAAAGAATATTTCAAGATACGCTATGCCGCGTGAGATTGAATTCCGCACCGAGCTTCCGAAAACTCTGGTAGGCAAGGTTGCTTACCGCCAGCTTGAGGAAGAGGAAGAAGCCAAGGCAAAAGAAAAAGCTGCAAAAGAAGCAGAATAAAAAATATTGGCTCGTTGGTTTCCCAACGAGCCTTTGTTATTCAATATTCAAATAAACCGTCATTTCATTTTCGCCCCTGTTGCCCCAGCGGTAATAGGGGTGAAGTTTTATTTTGCAGGGCGTTTTTTGCGCGGGTGCGTAGTCAGAATAGAGCTTATCCTGCGGTTCCTCGCGCCAGCCGTATGCAATGAGGAATCCGCCGTCCTGCTCAAATTTTGCGTCCTTGTCAATTGTGAGCATCTGCAGGTTTTCGCCGTTGTCCACACTTTCCGCACAGTAGACAAACGGACCTTTTGTAACAGCCGCTTTGCCGATATTTGCACGCACGCGGTTTGAGCATTTAACGAGCTTTGGCTCGCAGTCAAAATGCGCCGTAACTTCGGTTACACTATTGATATATGCGTAGCCATCGCGAATTGAATAAGGTGCTGAAATGCTGATATTATCGCACCAGGACGGTATGCGAAGCGCGAGATTTACGGCGCTACCAGCGGTGATTTTTACATCGCCGTTTTGCGCATATTCGGACGTGATTTTTATATTGCCGAAGCGGGAATTGACCTCGGCGCCGATGTACTGATGAATGAAAAATGTGCTGTCGTTTTCGCCGAATGCGTACTCGCCGACAGATGAAATCAGCCGCGCAAGATTAGGCGGACAGCAGGCACAGGCAAACCACTTTTGCCGCACGGGTTTAATGTGATATTTGCGGCTGTCGCGGTGTGAAGCGGTGGGATTGACCTCAAGCGGATTGACGTAGAAAAACGACTTGCCGTCCTCGCCCATCCCTGCAAGCACAGTGTTGTAAAGCGCACGCTCAGCCACGTCGCCGAAGCGGGCGTTTGCATCAAGTTCCGCCATTCTGCGCGCAAAGAAAATCAAGCCGATTGAAGCACAGGTTTCGCTGTACGCGAGATCGTTTGGCAGGTCATAATCAAATGAGAAAGCCTCACCGTCAACCGTCGAGCCTATACCGCCTGTAATATACAGCTTGCGTTTTTCAATATTATTCCAAAGATTCAAGCAGGAATTATACAGTTCGTTATCATTCGTGTTGCGTGCGACGTCTGCCATGCCACTGTAAAGATACACGCCGCGGACAGCGTGACCGACAGCTTCGTCCTGCTGCCTTACAGGGCGGTGCGCCTGATTGTAGTGATAGTATTCGCCTGTTGTTTCCCTGCCCTGCTCAACGTCAAAGTAGTACGGTTTACGACCGCGCTCGTTGACAAAAAATGAAGCGGTATCAAGATAGCGTTTTTCGCCCGTTTCCTCATAGAGCTTGACGAGTGCGAGCTCTGCGATTTCGTGGCCGCCGTAGCCGCGGATTTTGTCCTCCCCGAAAGTATCGCAAATCAAGTCGGCAAAATGGCAGGCGGCGTCAAGTAGCCGTCTGTCACCCGTTGCATGGTAAAACGCAATCGCGCCCTCAGCAAGATGACCGAAGCAGTAAAGCTCGTGATTATCGCGCAGATTGGTGAAAATTTCATCGCGGTTATTGATAATGTACAGCGTGTCGAGATAGCCGTTTTCAAGCTGAGCGTTGCAGATAATCTCTGCAACCTCTTTTGCTTTGCGCTCAAGCTCGGGGTCGGGGTAATTAATCAGGCTGTAGCCGACAGCCTCAATCCATTTATACGCATCACTGTCCTGAAAAACCCAGCCGTGAAAAGCGTTTTTATCGCAGTTATCATCGGTGTACTGCCACTTATCAATGGGGTAAACGGGCACATCTTCGCCGCGCTTAATTGCCGCTGCAACCTTGCCCGCCTTGACAAAATTTTCTATGCAGTAGCTCTTTTCTGCGCCTTCAACATTATCGTGAAGTGCCTCGTACTGATATGGAATAACCTCGGTGCGTACAAGCTCCTGAACGCTATTCCAAAACGGATCGTTGATCTTTACTTTTTCAAGCGGTATATGATGGGTTAACATACTTTTGCCCCTCATCCGTCTGCACTGCGTGCAGCCATCTTCCCCCAAGAGGGAAGCTTAACAGGATTAATTATATTACGGAAAATCTGAATTCGGTTGTTGTTCTGAACGGCTCATTTGCTTTGACTGTCCACAGCGGGAAGGAGTCGATATTCAATGCGTCGGGATAAAACTGTGTTTCAAGCGCAACGCCGCGGCGGTAAGTAACAAGGCTTGAGCCCTTGCCGACTGTGTAATCGCGTTTGAGCCAGCCGCCGCAGTAAAGCTGAATGCCCGGCAGGTCGGTATAAACCTCCATTTTTCTGCCGCTGCCCTCGTGCAAAAGCACTGCCGCAAGCTCAAACTTGCCGTCCTTGTTACGCAGGCAGTAGTTGTTATCGTAGCCGACGTCGCCGAGGCACGCTCTGAACGGCTCGTTAATGTGGTCGCCGATTTTGTGCAGGGTGGTGAAATCCATCATCGTGCCTTTTACCTCACCGAGCTCGCCGGTTGCAAGCTGAGATTCATCCGTTTCGGTGAAATAGTCGGCAAAAATCTGAAGTTTATGATCTTCAATCGTTTCTTCGTCAACACCGGAAAGATTGAAATAAGTGTGGTTTGTCGGATTGGCAACGGTGTTTTTATCGGACAGCACTGTGTACTCAATGCGAAGGGTGTTATCCTCGGTAAAAGTATACTTGATTTTCATTGTGAAGTTGCCGGGGAAGCCGTCCTCGCCGTCGGGAGAAAAGCGCGTGAAGGTGACAGAATCGTCGCCCGTTTCTTCAACATCCCAGTTTGTGAAGCTGAAACGTCCGCCGCCGTGCAGAGTCCATGTGCCCTGATTCTGCGGCGTGGTATATTCAACGCCCTCAAAGGTGAATTTGCCGTCACGGATACGGTTTGCCCATCTGCCGACTGCAAGTCCCTGATAGCCGTAATCGGAATTAATATAATCCGCAGGGTTATCAAAACCGAGTGCAACATCGGCAAGATTGCCGCTTTTATCGGGCACGCAGATTGCGTGAATACCGGCACCGAGAGTCTGCAGTGTTACAGACGCGCCGCTGCCGTTTGTGATAGTGTAAAGCGTTACATCTTCGCTGTTAACTTTGCCGAAATCTGATTTTTTAACTGACATAATATGCTCCTGTTTATCTTATTAAAGTTGTGAAAACTATCCCCTCATCCGTCTGCACTACGTGCAGCCACCTTCCCCCAGGGGGGGAAGGCAAATAGGTTAATATGATTATATCTAAAATCTTAAATAATTTCAATACTCTTGACTTTTTTTATTTTAAAGATTAATATATTAAAAAATGTTTACGGAGATGAGGCTATGGAATACATCATTTCTATAATGCGATATGTAGCTCCCATTGTGGCAGTGTTTATTCTGCTGACATGTATCGGATCGCTGTTTCGCAACAGGCCGCGACTTCACTGTCTGGCACGGCTTGTCGATCTGAACGACTCCGCGATTACCGATATCACTCACTGGGAAACTTCTATCGGCAAGAGCAGATCTAACGATATTGTTTTACCTTTTCCTGCTGTGGCGCGTTTTCACGCAGTTATTGCCAAAAAGCGCCGCGACTGGATGATTACGGATACTTCCGAAACTGAGGCAGGCGTACTGCTGAACGGACAGAAAATTGAAAGCAACGCCGTAATTGAAAACGGCGATGTTATTTCGATCGGATCAATTCAGCTGCGCTTTGAGTGCGATGAGGCTCTTTCTGCAGAAAGCAGGCAGAAAATGCGTACTGCTGTTCAGCAGGCTCCCGCTGCTGTTGCATACGGCGTACTTGTTGACATTCACACAAAGCGCCCGATCTATCTAAAGAGCGAGGATGTACTCGTGGGCAGAGGTAACGACTGTGATATTCAGATTATGTCGCAGACTGTAAGTCAGCACCACGCGCGTATTCATCAGACCTCGCGCGGATGGGCTGTGAGCGACCTTGACAGTCACAACGGAACCAAACTCAACGGCAGATATATCAATCAACCTCAACTGATTTTTGATGAAGATATGCTCACCTTTGGCGACAAGGTGTTCATATTCTATGAAAGATAAGGGGGTATGAGTATGGTTAATAAATACAAAAAATCTCCTAAAGTCAAACCTGTAAACAACTTCCTTGTTCTGTTTATATTATCACTGTTTCAGGTGATTACAGGTTACATTGCCGCTGCATGCGGTGAGCAGTTTGAGATGAAAGCAATGCTCGCGCTGCTTTGCCTTGTGGTAACGGAATGGGTATATCTGATATTCTTTTTCACCGTTTTTCACCGCAGGAATTTTGAACTTGAACTGATTGCATTTTTCCTGTCAGGCGTCGGACTTGTTACAATCGGAAGCGTATATCCCGATTCTGCGTTCAAGCAGTATTTTATGGTGCTTGCGGGAATAATTGCATTTATTTTCATACAGTTCCTTATGGGGCATGTTGACTTTTGTATGAAGATACGCTGGTACGTAGCAGGAGCGTCAATCCTGCTGCTGTTGGTAAATATCGCTATTGCAAAAGTTACTAATGGCGCAAGGAACTGGATAACGGTTGCAGGCGTAACTTTCCAGCCGTCTGAATTTGTAAAAGTTGCATTTATCTTTGTAGGTGCGGCAACGCTGGAGAAAATACAGACATCAAAAAATATAATTGCATATATCGTGTACTCGCTCATCTGCGTAGGCTCGCTTGTAATCATTAAAGACCTGGGAACTGCTCTCATCTTCTTTATGACATTTTTGATTATCGCGTTTATGAATTCGGGCGATATCAAGACGGTAGGTCTTGCAATCGCATCGGCGGTAATGGGCGGCACAATCGTACTGAAATATAAATCGTATGTAATGCGCAGATTTGCGGTTTACCGTCACGTCTGGGAATATCCTTACGACCA
>CAYZPT010000065.1:8570-10802 GCA_964480285.1 uncultured Bacteroides sp. | reverse complement strand
TACATACCGTCGTCGTTGTAAGAGTACTGCATATTTCTTCTCTCGATATAAGCAGTGGGGTATTTAGCCGACGGGTTGTAACTCTTTTCAGTTACAGCGCCTGTGATAACGTTCTTAGTCTTAGTTCTTACAAAAGCAGCGCCCTTGCCCGGCTTAACGTGCTGGAATTCAATAACCTGCAAAACGTTGCCGTCCTCTTCAAATGTTACGCCGTTTCTGAAATCACCTGCTGAAATCATATTAATTTACCTCCAAGTAAAAATACAAAATTATTCCTATATATTTTACAGTATTTCAAGTAATAAATCAATACCCATTTTATAACTATCTTTGCCGTAGCCGGAAATCTGCTTGACGCAAACGTCCGTAATCACGGAAATATGCCTGAAATCCTCTCTCGAATGGATATCGCTCATATGCACCTCAACAAACGGGGTATAGTCCTTAACGCACTCGATTGCGTCGCGGATTGCATACGAATAATGCGTGTACGCGCCTGCGTTGATCACCACGCCGTCGTACTTATCCATACTGCGGTGGATAACGTCGATGAGCTCGCCCTCGTGGTTTGACTGGTAGAAGAACATCTCCGCTCCCCTGCTCTCGCCGTACTCGCGAAGCTCGGCGTTGATGTCGTCAAGCGTTTCAGCGCCGTATACATCTTTTTTGCGAATCCCCGTCATATTGAGATTGGGACCGTTAAGTACAAGTATTTTCATACAATCACCTCGTGTTTATGATGCGATTATAACATATTTCAGATTCACATTCAAGAAGTTACGTACAAAAGCGGCAAAACCGCACCTATTATCAAGGCTCTTGACATAGAGATGTTTTTAATTTACAATAATATTAATAATGTTTAAGGAGCAGAATTTATGAAATTCAAGTACATTTGGGAGGACCCGAAGCGCTTTAAGATTAACAAGGAGGACGGCCACGCAATCGCTATGCCGTTTGACAGCCGCGAGGACGCACTTTCGGGCGAAGAATCAAAGTACAAAATGAGCCTTAACGGCAGTTGGAAATTCTTCTGGCAGAGAGGACTTGCCGACCAGCCCGACGGTTTTGAAAAAGATGAATTTGACGTTTCCGCATGGGATGAAATCACTGTGCCGTCCGTCTGGCAGACCGAGGGATACAGCGCGCCGTATTATTACGCAAGCACCTTCCCGCGTGTGTTCAGCCGCTCAAAGAGCCAGATTCCGAAGCTTGACCGTTCAATGCAGGAAATCGGCTTTTACAAGCGTACTTTTACCATGCCTGACAGCTTTGACGGCAGAGAGGTGTTCCTGCACTTCGGCGCATGCAAGGCTGCGCTTGAGGTATGGGTTAACGGGGAGTATGTAGGATACAGCACAGGCTCGATGACTCCGCACGAATTTGATGTTACCGCTTTTCTTCAAAAGGGCGAAAACACTGTAAGTGCAAAGGTTTACCGCTTTGCCGCTTCAAGCTATCTTGAGGATCAGGATATGTGGTGGCTTTCTGGCATTTACAGAGAGGTTTACCTCTTTGCAGAGTCAAAAATCTGCCTGCGCGACTTCTATGTAAAAACCGATCTCGACGAGGAGTACAAGGACTCCGACCTCTCACTTGATACATACATCAAAAACTATACAGACAAGCCTGTTGAAGCAACTGTAACCGCTTCGATTATCTCAGACACAGAGCGTGAAACCGAACTCGGCAGCGAGTCTATGACGGTTAATAACGGCGAAACCGCAGTTATCAATATCAGCGAACATATTAAGAATCCGCGCAAGTGGACTGCTGAAACTCCGTGCGTTTACAAGCTTGTTATGACCGTTACGGTTGACGGCAAGGTTGCTGCGGTCAAGACATACGACATCGGCTTTAAGAAAGTTGAGATTATCGGCGAAAAGCTGCTGTTTAACGGTATGCCGCTTATGATTCGCGGCACAAACCGCCACGACTTTGACCCCGACCACGGCTGGGCTGTGCCGAAGGAGCGCTTCGTTGAGGATCTGGACCTGATGAAGCAGTGCAACATCAACGCAATCCGCACCTCGCACTACCCCGACGACCCGTATTTTTACGAGCTTTGCAACCACTACGGCTTCTACGTTATGGACGAGTGCGACCTTGAGTCACACGGCGTTCGCCGCAAGGGCGTGCCCGGTTCAAATCCGCTGTGGACTGAAATGGCGGTTGACAAGATGGAGCGTATGGTGCTTCGTGACAGAAACAATCCCTGTATCTTTATGTGGT
>CAYZPT010000065.1:0-8560 GCA_964480285.1 uncultured Bacteroides sp. | reverse complement strand
CTCGGCAACGAGGCTGGCGACGGCGACAACTTTATGAAAATGAAGGAAGCCGCGCTGCGCCTTGACGACACAAGGCAGTTCCACTACGAGGGCGACTTCACTTTTGAAAAGAGCGACGTAATCTCGCGTATGTATCCCGATGAGGAAACTATGCGCAAGCTCGGCGAAAGAGAGCCGATTACAATTTCGCTCTACGACAATATTGCAAACCAGCTTGCAGCCGACTCAAAGCCGATTGCAAAAGAGATGTACACAAAGCCCGTTATCCTCTGCGAATACGCGCACAGCATGGAGAATTCGCTCGGTAACTTCCAGGAGTATATGGACGACTTTGAGAAGTACGACAATATGTGCGGCGGATTTATCTGGGACTGGGTTGACCAGGCTATCCACACCGTTGACGAGAACGGTAACGACAACTGGCTCTACGGCACCGACTTTGAAAAGGACGAGCCGAAGCACTGGTACTCCACTATGAACACCACTGCCATGACGGGTTCAAACACCTACTTCTGCGCTAACGGCGTTATCGCTGCAAACCGCGTGCCGCATCCGCAGTTCTGGGAGGTTAAGCACGTTTATCAGCCGATCGTCACAACGGAATCCGACCTCGGCGCAGGCCGCTTTATGGTACGCTCACGCTTCTTATTCACAGATATGTCGAGCTACAAGTGCAAGTGGAAAATCGAGTGCGAGGGCGACGAAATCCAGTCCGGCGAGCTTGAAAAATTTGCGCTTTCTCCGCTGCAGGAGCAGATTATAGAGGTGCCGTATGACCTCACCTCCCTGCCCGAGGGAAAAGAGTGCATACTCACAATATCGTTCCACACAAAGAAAAAGACGCCCGGACTCAAGAGCAATTTTGAAATTGCATTTGACCAGTTCGTTCTGCAAAATGCAGAAAAGCCCGCTGCCGACGAATCAATCGCACCGTTTGCGTTTGAGCAGAAGGGCAACACCGTTGAGGTTACGGGCGAGAAATTCAGCCTGACAGTTGACAACGGCGCAATTACAAAATACAAGGTTGACGGTGAAAGCGTTATAAACGCGCCGATCAAGCCGAATTATTTCCGCGCGCTGACGGATAACGACATTGATATTTTCAACTTCCTGCCGCCGTTCATCGGTATGAATCAGTACTACAAGTGGAAGAAAGCTGCAAAGAGTTTAAAGGCTATCAAGACCGAAACTGAGCAGAACGAAGGCACTTTGAAAATCAAAATTGCCGTTGAAGCGCCGAACATCAAAAACGCGTACATTTCATACACCGTTTTCGCTGACGGCAAGGTTGCCGTATTCCACAGTGCCGTACCGAAGATTGACCCGATAAGATTCGGTTTCAGCTTCGGCGTTGACAGAGCACTCAGCAACATCAGCTGGTACGGCAGGGGCGAAGCACCTTCATATCCCGACAGAAAAACAGGCTACAAAATCGGCAAATATTCCCTGCCGATTGACAAGTTTGAGTACACTTATATGCGCCCGCAGGAGTCGTCAACAAGGTCTGACGTGCGCTACTTCACACTGACTGATAAAAAAGGAAACGGCGTCAGAGTAACGGCTTACTACGACGCACCGCTGATGTTCTCTGCACTGCCGTACACGCCCGATCAGCTTGAGGCGGCACAGCACCACAGCGAACTTAACAGGGATAACGACATTACTGTAACGGTTGACTCCGCGCAGCAGGGACTCGGCGGCGATATGCCCGGTCAGGCAGTCGTGCGCGATAAGTACAAACTCAAATCAGGAGAAAAACTGACGTGTCAGTTTCTTATTGAGAAAATATAATCAGATTACAAGTTACGAGTGACGAATTACGAATTTTTGGCGGGACACCCGCACCCGATTAAATAATTGCCGTGCGCAGCACCCTCAATTCGTAACTCGTACTTCGTAATTCGTAATTTACGGAGATATTATGCCAAAAATCGGTGAAACAGAATTAAAAGAACAACTGAAAACTGAAGATTTTTCGCGCGTGTATATGATTTACGGCGAGGAGAGTTACTTAAAGGAGCACTATGTCGGCAAGCTCAGAAGCAAGCTTGTCGGCGGTGCTTTTGCCGATTTTAACTACCACGAGTACGAGGGCAAATCCACTGCCGTAAGCGACATTCTGCAGGACGCTGACATCATCCCGATGATGGGCGGATGCACCTTTATTCTTGTGCACGACTATCCGCTTGACAAGAGTCAGAAGGACGTTGACGCTATAAGAGAGTACTTTAAGGACGTGCCCGAAACAACGGTTATCGTATTCTGGTACGACAGCCTTGAGGTTGACACCAAAAAGAGCGGCAAGTGGAAAACGATAGAGAACATCTTTGCCAAATCCGGCAGCGCAGTGCGCCTTGACAAGAGGACGGAAAGCGAGCTTGCACGCCTGATTGTAGCTTCTGCAAAAAAGAGAAAATGCAAAATCAGCACCGACCTTGCAAGATATATGATAAGCATTGTCGGCAGCGATATACAGACGATTTTTTCCGAGCTTGAGAAGATTTGCGCCTTCGTCGGCGAGGGCGAAATTACCAAAAATGTAATTGACGATCTTGCTATTAAATCGCTGCAGGCGAGGGTTTACGACCTGTCAAAGCATATTCTGCGCGGCGACAGCGACAGTGCTTACAATGTGCTTGATGCACTGTTTGCACAAAAGGAAGAGCCGATTGCAATACTTTCGGTTATCTCGTCGTGCTACGTTGATATGTACCGCGTTAAGTGCGCCAAAGCGGCAGGTCAGAACGAAAACGAGCTTGCGCAGTATTTCAGCTACAGGGGCAGAGAGTTCTTAATCAGGAATGCCGCGCGCGACTGCAGGAACATCGGTGTGCGCAACCTCAGAAATGCGATTGACGTACTTGCGGAAACTGACGAAAAGATGAAGTCAACTTCAATCGACAAGAACACTCTGCTTGAGGAAACAGTCGCAAAGCTGCTGATGGCGAGGAACGCGTGATGGACAAAATCAAGCTCACCGAAGCGGTGATTGTTGAGGGCAGATACGACAAGCTCAAGCTTGCAAACATCCTCGACGCGTTTATTATTGAGACAAACGGCTTCGGTATTTTCAAAGATAAAGAAAAGCTGAAATTTATCAAAAAGCTCGCCGAGGAGCGCGGTATTATCGCGCTGACAGACTCAGACCACGCGGGCTTTATGATACGAAATCACATCGCCTCCGCAGTGCCAAAGGACAGGATAACGAATGTGTATATTCCCGACATTTACGGCAAGGAAAAGCGCAAAACAGAGCCGTCAAAAGAGGGCAAGCTCGGCGTTGAGGGCATGACGAAGGACGTGATTTTGGAGGCTCTAAAAAAAGCAGGCGTAACCTGCTCTGTGTCGCAAAACGACGACCCGATAACAACAGCTGACCTGTTCGACCTCGGACTGACGGGCACACCAAACGCAAAGGAAAACCGCAAAAGATTGATGCAAAAGCTCGACTTGCCGGAATTCCTCTCCACCTCCGCCCTCCTCTCCTGCATCAATAATATGATGACACGCCAGGAACTCGCGGATTTAATCATTAGTTTGTAACCTGCGCGACAGCGTAGATTTCATTACGAAGTAATTTCATCGGCGTAGCCGATTTCATCAGCCGTAGGCTGATTTCATTAATTAAATCGCAAAGCGAAGAAGAAAAACGCAGCCGAAGGGGCACCCTGCATAAATAGTGTCAGCCCAAAAACGGCATCTTTTTCGCGATAACTTTATTAAAAATCACCGCAAGGCGTCAGCCTAACGGTGATTTTATGCTTTGTTCTAACAAAAAATATGCTCGTTTTTGGGTGCGAAGCAGTTTTGGCAAAGTAGTTTTGATTCATAAAGGGATTATAAAACCGCCTGCATACTCGCGTATTCAGGCGGTTTTTAGTGTCTTTAGGGGCAAAAGGACGAAGCCAAAACCTAACCCTATTTACGTAGGGTGCCCCAAGCTGCGTTTTTTTATTATTACTGTTCAAGTTTAACGGTTGTAGTAACCTTTGTATCGTCAAATGAGATTAACTCTCCGATTTCAACCTCAAGATCTGTAGTGGTATCACGAAGCACATAAACCTTTGCAACCTCTTTAGTTACTCCGGGTTTAATCTTAACGTCTATACCCCAATCGTCATCATCGGAACTGATAAAGGTATCTTCAAGTCCAACGCCGTCTTGATAAACGTTATCTGTAAGAGCTATGTCAAAGCTTTGTGCGTCGCTTGCGTTGTTTGTGAATTCATAAGTTATTTTTACAGAATCCTTGCCTTCCCAGTTCTTGCAAATCTCAGCCTTCTTTACTGTGCAAACGTAGTCACCAATCTTACCATCTGTATTTTTATCTTTTTCAGCATCAACCTGTGAAGAAGCATTTGTTCCGTTATTGTTTGAATCGTCTGACGAATCGCCACCACTCGAAGCGAGAGCAACAATAACAATCAATACAACAACAATTACTGCAAGAATAATTAATCTTTTCTTGCGCTTTTTCTTTTTCTGTTCTTTCATCGCAGCGTCAACTGCCTGCTGAACCTCGAAACTGTTCTGATTAGGGTTTGGGTTTTGATAAGGGTTTGCATTGTTATAGTTATCCATAAAAAATACTCCTTTCGTTTTTATCATTTTACCACATAAGTATTCAATTGTCAACATATGTAGTCATAACAAGTTCAAACATATCATACACTATAAATGGGTGATATAATGTTTGAGCCGATGTTGGATTCAATAGTTGTCGGCAATGTGATTGCCGATTTCAGAAAGCGCAAAGGCGTGTCGCAGGAAGTGCTGAGCGGTCTTGCCGATATAGGCAGAACGCATCTGTCAGCAATAGAACGCGGCGACCGTAAGCCTACGCTTGAAACGCTGTACCGCATAGCCGGCGCTCTTGATGTAAATATGAGCGATATTGTGAAAGAAATCGAAAACAGATTATAGTTTAACGGGAGGCACGGAGACCCTCCCCTACGATTGTAGGGGTCGACGACCTCGGCGACCCGTGGAATATTGAGAACGCCGCTCTCTGCAAGAAAAACGCAGCCGAAGCTGCGTTTTTTGTTATCCCTTAAGGTTTATTCCTTTTGCTTTGAGTTTTTCGATGATGGAGTCGGCTACTGCCTGAACTTCCTCACGGGTGAGCGTTCTCTCGGGGTGTGAGAATGTCAGGCGCGTTGTAATTGACTTGGCGTCATCGTCCTCGTAAACGTCGGTAACTGCAACATTCTTGATAAGCGAGCAGTCCTCGCCCTTGATTGCGTTTGCAATCGGCTCGAAGCGGTCGGAGATGAACGAAAGGTCAATCTCCATCTCCGGGAACTTGCTCGGCTCCTCGTAAACGATTGAAGCGTTATCAATCTCTGCAAGCGCATTAACGTCAATCTGAGCAAAAACGATAGCCGCCTTCTTGTCAATCTTCTTTGAAACAACTGGGTGAACAATGCCGATTTCGCCGATTGCCTTGCCGTCGCAGAGGATTGTGTTGAGGTTACGCGGATGCTCGTAAGCGTGAGCAGCCTCTTTCTTTTCAAAAGTGATTTCCCTGTGCTTGAGGTCGCCGACAAGCACTGTGAGCATATCGCGCAGGTCAAAGTAGAGCATCGGCATAGGCTTGCGCCTTGAATAAAGCGTAATGCCGAGCATCTTCTTTTCAACGCAGAGGTCGTTTTCGTCAACCTCGGTAACTACTCTGCCGACTTCGAAAATGCCGAAGCCCGGCGCATAGCCCGTGTTTGAATTAACCTGGCAGAGCTGCGTGGGAATCATTGAATTACGAATAGTTTCAATGTTCGGGTTAGTAGCGTTTGCGAGCTTGATTTCGCCCTCAACTTCAAGGCCGATAGCCTTGAGCTCGTCGTTATACGCCCAAACGTATGAGTGCACCTCGTGCAGAGCGTACTTCTTAACAAGCAAGTCCTTGATTTTGTCCTCGTCCGTCTTTTCAATATCGGGGCGAACGGGATAAAGCGGTGATCGTGTGGTGTGCACGTCGAAGTTATCATAACCGTAAATACGGGTGATTTCCTCGATAATATCCGCCTTCATCGTAACGTCCTTGGTCGCACGCCAGCTCGGAACTGTAACTGTGAACTTGTCGTCCTCAACGCTTGCGGTGAAGCCGAGTGATGTGAGCGTTGCGGTAATCGTATCGTTATCAATCTCAATGCCGGTGTACTTATCAACAAACGCCTTGTCAAAGTCGAGAGTGATTTCGGGGTACTCATACGCAATCTCGTCTGTGAGTGCGGACACGATTTTAGCGTCGCTGTCAGTGTCAAGAAGGAGCTTCATAAACCTTGCGATTGCAACTGTTGTAAGCTCGGGGTCAAGGCTCTTTTCATAGCGCATTGAAGCGTCGGTGCGATGACCGAGGCGAACTGTCGACTTGCGGATTGAAGCCGCGTCAAACGTTGCGGATTCAAGTGTGAGCGTGGTTGTGTCCTCAACAATTTCGCTGTCAAGGCCGCCCATAATACCCGCGATTGCAACAGGTGTGTCGTCGTTGCAGATCATCAGTGTGTCGGTGTCGATATTTCTGTCAACGCCGTCGAGAGTCTGGAATGTGAACGGCTCGTCGTAGCGCTTGATTCTGATTTTGCCGACCTTTCTGCTGTCGAACGCGTGCATCGGCTGACCCATCTCAAGCATAAGATAGTTTGTAAGGTCAGCGAGGAAGTTAATCGCACGCATACCGCAATAGAACAGGCGGATACGCATATTAACGGGTGAAACATTAGTTGTGATATTCTCAACCTGCATGCAGGAATAACGCTGGCAAAGCGGGTCGAGAATCTTAAGGTCAACCTTGTCAAGATTGTCATACTCAGCAGTGTCGATAACATCGAGCGGCTTAAGCTCTCTGCCTGCAAGAGCGGCGAATTCGCGTGCAATGCCATAGTGGCCCCAGAGGTCGGGGCGGTTTGTGAGCGACTTGTTATCAACCTCAAAAACGATATCCTCAATCTCGTAAATATCCTTGAGGTCGGCGCCGTTTGCCACATCGTCGGTGATATCCATAATGCCGCTGTTGTCGTCGGAAATACCAATTTCCTTTTCACTGCAGCACATACCGTTTGAGGTGTAACCTGCGAGCTTGCGTGGAGTAATTTCAATCTCGCCGATCTTTGCGCCGAGCTTAGCAAAAGCGGTTTTCATACCGACTCTTACGTTAGGCGCTCCGCATACAACGTCAACGAGCTCGTCCTCGCCGATATCAACTTTCAGCAGATGGAGTTTCTTTGATTCAGGGTGATCCTCAACGCTCTTGATTTCGGCAACAACGATGCCCGAAATGTCAGAGCCCTTGAAGAATATGTCGTTTTCAACCTCGGCAGTCGAGAGTGAAAACTGATTGATAAGTTTGATTTTGTCAAGTCCCGACAGATCAACAAAGTCGGAAATCCAATTCATTGATAAAAACATACGTATTCACTCTCCTTTCTTATTCGTCTTCAGTAAACTGCGACAGTGACTTGAGGTTGCCGCTGTTGAGGTCGCGGATGTCGCTGATACCGTATTTCATCATTACAAGTCTTGTGAGTCCGAGACCGAACGCAAAGCCGGTGTACTCGTCAGGGTCGATGCCGCCCATACGCAGCACCTCGGGGTGAATCATACCGCAGGGGCAAAGCTCAAGCCAGCCGCTGTGCTTACAGGACGGGCAGCCCTCGCCGCCGCAGATAAGGCAGCTTATGTCAAGCTCAAAGCCAGGCTCCACAAACGGGAAGAAGCCGGGACGAAGCCTAACCTTGATGTCCTTCCGGAACACCTCTGACAGCATAGTTTTCATAAAGTAAATGAGGTTTGAGATGGAGATGTCCTTGTCAACCATCATACCTTCCATCTGGAAGAACGTGTTCTCGTGGCAGGCGTCGGTTGCCTCGTTGCGGAAGCATCTGCCCGGGAAAATCGCCTTAATCGGCACGCCGTCCTCGGTAAGAGGTTTCTTATACTTACGCAGAATAGCGTTCTGCGCAGCGGAAGTCTGGCTCTTGAGGAGCTGACCGTTTGTGAGATAGTAGGTATCCTGCATATCGCGTGCAGGGTGATCCTTCGGGATATTTACCGACTCAAAGCACTCGTAGTCGGTAACAACCTCGCTGTAATCCTCAACGGTGAAGCCCATTGATTTGAATATCTGCTCGCACTGGCGCTGAACGAGAGTAATAGGATGATATGAGCCCTCTGCCGTCTGTGCAGGCATAGAGAGGTCAAACTCGGGCATAAGCTCGATTTCCTTTTGAATTTCCTTTTCCTTAAGCTCGGCAGTCTTGTCTGCAATCTTGTCGGCAACAGCCTTTTTAAGCTCGTTGACGTGCTGACCGAAAGCCTTTTTCTCCTCGTTTGAAAGCTCCTTCATTCCCTTAAGCAGACCTGTAACCGAGCCTTTTTTGCCGAGGTACGATACACGCACGCCCTCAAGTTCGGACATATCTCTGATGGATTCCAGCTCTTTTTCAAACTGCTGTTTCAGTTGTTCGATATTACTATTCATAATAACCTCCTGACGAATGGAGAATTGAGAGTTGAGAATTGAGAATTATGGGTACTCGCTTCGCTCAAACAATAATTATAATTG
>CAYZPT010000064.1:0-10946 GCA_964480285.1 uncultured Bacteroides sp. | reverse complement strand
GATCCGGTTCATCACTGTGTGAAGTACCTCATACGGTATTTCGGCGGATTCCGCACAGAAAATCCAGGCACCCAGGCTCGCAGACGGCAACAAGTTTGAGACCGAAGAGGCAAAAATCACTTGGTCGCGCAGACTCGGCTGGCTTATGAGCCTGCTTTGGGGCGGCGTTCTTCTTCTCGCATTTGAACATTTCTGGCATGGGGAGGTTGTACCGTTCCCACCGTTCTTAACGGCGATGCTATCGCCCGAGGACACAAATAATATGCTGCATGAGGTGGCAACAGTCGGTGTATCAATGGCTGTTAACGTAACAGTTGTCTGGGGCATCATCTGCGCAGTTGCCGAGGCTAAGGTTAAAAGCATTAACAAAAGCCTTAAAAAAGGTACTGAGGAAAGTTAAGATATGACATTACTTATAACTATTTTCGCAGCAATTATTTCAACTGTCGTTTGGTACACTAACGAACAGAGAGACACATATAAGCTCGGCACGCTGTCGCTGATTTTCTGGGGCGCGTCGCTGATGTGGTTTATGGACTTTGTGGCTGAATATGCAGAGCTCAAGGCAGATTACTTCGTGCAGGAGTTTGCCGATATACTCAACGACTCACTGCTCGGACTTGCAGTGGTTGCGCTCGGTATGATTGCATGGATTGTTATCCTGTTAATCAAGGACCCGAAAGGCGTGTTCAAAAAGAAGTTTAAAAAAGACTAAATAATTAACCGCAGGTTAAACCTGCGGTATTTTTTTGCATTTAATATATCAATTCCGGCGTGCTGTAATCGTCAAAATCAAAATAGTCTTTGTAGCTGGCGCCTATATTCTGACGGTAAAAACTGTACCTGAACAGGAACTGCAAATCGTCGCCGCAATTAATTTTGTAACGCTTGTCTGTTTTTTCATCGCCGACGGTAACAAATCTGTTGCGCACCATACCGTAGCGTTCAAAATAGTTCTTAACCTTACTGCACGCCGCGTCATAATCTTTGCTGCCGTTAGTATTTACAAACATATTTGAGTGCTCGTTCAGCGAATCGCCCTCCAGCTCAAAGATATGGCACTCGTATTTACAAACAGTATCGTTGTATGCGATATACTCCAAAGCAATGTAAGTATTGCCCTTGTGGGTGAAAGTGTACAAAACCTTTTCATTAGGCATATGTTGCTTATTGTTTTTAATATAGTCCGTTTCATCGATAGGGGTAGCAATACCGAGAAGTTCAACCGCACTTTTTGTTTTACCATCAAGTAACAAATCCTCGTTATAACCATAGCAGGCGATACGAGTGTTAATCCTGTTGCCGCTTGTTTCACTGTAAGCGACAATAAGCTCGTTGCCCTCCTCCTTGTCGAGCTGGGCAATATTTACGGATAACACACCTTCTGCATTTTCATTTGCCGATTCGGAATGGAACATACCGTTTTCACCGACAATCTTATTCTGTACAAATTCGCGGTATGCTTCATCTGATACAGCCGTATCCGGCTGACCGAACAGACTCTTATCACCAAAAAAGTACGCACCTACAATGATGGAAAAAATCAGCACAAACGCCAGCATAATAGCAATAAAGCCAAGCAATTTACTTGGCTTTTTTACCTCAGACTGCGGCTCATAATCCGGCTCATCGTCATACTCGTCCTCATAGAGTACCTCGAGGTTCTGCTCATTGGCAGGAACATCCGGATTAACTACTGCGCCGCAATTGCTGCAGCATCTTTGATTTTGTTCAACATACGTGTTGCAGTGCTGACATCTCATAGTTTCAGTCGCTCATTTTGTGTATTATCCGGCAGCAGTAAACTCAACTGCTCCGGAATCATATTCATTGTCATTTTCGGTGTCTGAAAATCCAGCGGATTTGTTTTAACTAATAGAGCTTATTACCGTTTTGTATGTCCATAATCTGGTCAACGCGGCGCTGATGGCGTCCACCCTCAAATTCTGTATTAAGGAACACTTCAACAAGCTCAATCGCCTCTCCTGCACCTATAACTCTTGCGCCCATGCAAAGGCAGTTTGCATCATTATGCAGGCGGGTATACTTTGCGCTGAAATAATCGCTGCAAGCCGCCGCACGGATTCCCTTAACCTTGTTTGCTGCCATTGATATACCGATACCTGTACCGCAGACAAGAATTGCTTTGTCGCACTCTCCGCCAATGACTAAATCACATGCCTTCTGCGCGGAAATCGCATAGTCAAAAGACTCGGTGCCGTCACAACCGACATCAATATAATCAATATTGTTTTCATCAAGATATTTTTTTATCTCAAGCTTCAGCGGATATCCCGCATGGTCTGAGCCGATTGAAATCATATCAGTTTCTCCTTTCAGTCGAAGCAGTTGGAATATTAACCTTTATAATCGCCGGTGTACTTAACATATGCGTCAGGGCATTCACGCTGTATTTCGGGCAGCATATTCTCTGCCTCGGCTTTTGTGCCGTATGTGCCTACGGTAACGCAGTACCAGCGTTCTTTATTGAGATTACTCCAGTCGGTTGAAATAATTACAATCGTATCTGAATAGCCTAAATCTTTGTAACGCTCTGCTTCGTTAAGCGCAGCCTGCCTGTCCTTGTATCCGCCTACAAACAGAGCGTAAAACGGGGTGTTTTTACTGCTTACTGCAGGCATCGTAGTAGTTGTTATTTCTCTTGAAGTATCTGAAGTGGTCTGGCTCTGCTTATGCTTTTCAAGCAGCTCTGCAGTTTCGTCAGCGAAGTCGACAAAGCCCTCGTAATAGTTTTCCTCTTTAAACGACGGAAGCATTACGTCGAATACCCTGTCTTTGCCATCGTCATCAAGCACGGTGTTGCCGAGTCCGCAGGTGGAAATATACCATTCGCTCGTTTCGATATTAACTACAAGAATACAGCCGTCCTTTGAGTAATTCTGGCCGTAGCCGTTGCTGTCGTAAAAATCATCTGAGTACTCCTGCGGAGACTTATTGCGGAAGGTTTTTGTGGTGTGAATAATAATGTCAAACTTATATTTTTTGCAGATTGCCTCAAGCTTTTCGGTGAGCTTTTCGCGCTCTCTTTTTGTGATGAGCTCTGCGTTATCCTTGACATAATAGGAGTTGCCCTGCGGCTCGTAATCCGCAAATCCCCCTGTGCTTTCTGCCTCGCCTGCGCTTGCGGAAATGCTTGTCTGTGCGGTTGGATTCTCCTTTTTATCGCCGGCAACCAGCTTGAAAACAAGCGCCGCAAGGATGATTACAAGCACAGTGGCAAGTACGGCAATAATGGCAATAAGCATCTTGTTTACATCCTTCTTCCCTTCAGGAGGATTAACACCGTTGACCGAATTCGCAGGCATAACAGGAGGTGATGGATATTCAGATGCGCTGTCTGCCGCCGGAGCCTGCAGGGTTACGTTTTTGCCGAATCTGTCATCAGCAATATCGCGTGAGCCGCAAAGCGGACAGACGGTCTGATTGTTCAGTATTTCATTTCCGCAATTTCTACAAAACATATTGTCATCCTCATTGTTATTTCAGTTTAAGTTTTAATTCGCGTTCGGCTTGCGAGGGTCTGAGATATACAGGCATAAGCGCTGCAGGGGTTATGCGTTCTTTATTCTTTGCCGCTTTGGCAACCGAGGTTGCATTCTGGTAAATCAAGTCATCATCGGGCAAAACGGCATTTTTCAGTTCAAGCCCGCTGTGGCAGAGCTTTGCACCGTCGCCTGCGATAATCACACTATCAAAGGCTTTGAGTTCCTTGCGTAAATCTTCAATGGCAATCGCTCTGTCAGGAGTCAGCCTTGTGCATACGCCGCCCTTAATCTCAAATATTGCGTTGTAAAACTGCATTCGCCGCGCGTCCATAACGGCGCAGACAACGCAGTCGGTATCAATAAAGTTATAGGCAATCGCCTCAAGCGTTGAAACACTGATACAAGGCGTATCTTTTTCAAACGCAAGCCCTTTGACCGTAGCAACGCCGATACGCACGCCGGTGAACGAACCGGGACCAGCCGTAATTGCAATCGCATCAAGAGCGGCAAAATCAGTGCCGTCCATAACGCGTTTAATCATAGGCAAAAGCGTTTCGCTGTGCGTTAAACCTGTATTCGCAAATTCACTTTTGATAACCTTATCCCCTTCTGTAAGCGCGGCAGACGCTGTAACAGCCGAGGAATCAACAGATAAAATCATAGTTCAAATTCCGATTTTTTCAGAAGTGTAAATCTTCTTGTTGTATCGTCAAGTTTTTCTATTTTTATGATAAGCGCATCATCCGGCAGAGCGCCGAAGATGTTTTCGCTCCACTCGCAAAGTATATACGCACCGCTGTCGAGCGAATCGAAAAATCCTACGGAATACAGATCATCCCAACTGTCAATGCGATACATATCGTAGTGCAGAACGCGGTCGTTTTCGCCGATATAATCGTTGCAGACGGCAAATGTCGGTGATGACACGTCGGCGTCAATACCAAGTCCTTTTACAAAGCCGCGCGTGAAAGCTGTTTTACCTGCGCCGAGTTCGCCGAGGAAGCCGATGACAGTTCCCTTTTCAAGCTGACGTGCAAGCTCCGCTGCTTTCTGCTCCGTTTCATCGGCACTGTGAGTTACAAATTCAGTCATCAGAAAAGTCCCACAGTATTGCCGTTTTCGTCAATATCGATATTATAAGCCGCAGGTGCTTTGGAAAGTCCTGGCATTGTCATAATGTTGCCCGCCTGGCAAACGAGGAAGCCTGCGCCGTTTGACAAATTTGCGGCTGTAATCGTAATCTTGAAACCTTCGGGTCTGCCGAGCATCTTCGGATTATCGGTGAAGCTGTACTGCGTTTTTGCAATACATACTGGGATTTTGTCAGCACCGAGTTTGATAAAGCCGTCAATCGCAGCTCTTGTATCCTTCGGGAAATGCACACCGTCAGCGCCGTAAATCTCTTTTGCAATATGTCTGATTTTGTCGTAAACAGGCATATCAAGATCGTAAAGCTGGTGGAAGTTATTCTCCTTTTCGCATGCTGCGGCAACCTTTTCTGCAAGGTCTGTGCCGCCTTCGCCGCCGTACTTGAAGCACTTGGCGATAGAAACTTCAACGCCCTTTTCCTTACAGAAGTTCTTAACAAAATCGATTTCAGCGTCGGTATCCTTTTTGAAGTGGTTGATTGCAACAACAACAGGCACGCCGAACTTTTTGAGATTGTCAATGTGAGCACCGAGGTTAACGCTGCCGGCTTTGAGTGCCTCAAGATTTTCTTTAGTAAGTTCTTCCTTCGGCACGCCGCCGTTATACTTCATTGAACGTACAGTTGCAACAAGTACTACGCAGGACGGCTTAAGGTTAGCAAAGCGGCACTTGATATCCATAAACTTCTCTGCGCCGAGGTCTGAGCCGAAACCCGCTTCCGTAATAGCGTAATCGCCGAGCTTGAGCGCGATTTTTGTTGCGCGCACCGAGTTACAGCCATGAGCAATATTCGCAAACGGACCGCCGTGCATAATAACGGGCGTATTCTCGAGAGTCTGAATAAGATTTGGCTTGATAGCGTCCTTGAGGAGCACTGTCATCGCGCCCTCTGCCTTGATGTCTCGGCAGTAAACAGGCGAGCCGTCGTATCTGTAAGCAACAAGGATATTGCCGAGTCTGCGCTTAAGGTCAAAAATATCATCTGCAAGGCAGAGAATAGCCATAACCTCGCTTGCAACGGTAATGCAGAAGTGATCCTCACGCGGAATACCGTTGAGCCTGCCGCCGAGCGAACATACAATATTGCGCAGTGCGCGGTCGTTCATATCAAGGCAACGCTTAACGAGAATCTGACGCTGGTCGATATTCTGCTCGTTACCCTGCTGAATGTGGTTATCGAGCATAGCACACATAAGGTTATTGGCAGAAGTGATTGCGTGCATATCGCCTGTAAAATGCAGGTTGATGTCCTCCATCGGAACTACCTGTGAATAGCCGCCGCCTGCTGCGCCGCCCTTGATGCCGAATACGGGACCGAGTGAAGGCTCACGAAGTGCAACAACAGCATTTTTACCGATTTTGTTCATTGCCTGACCGAGACCGATAGATATAGTTGTTTTACCTTCGCCTGCAGGGGTGGGATTGACAGCGGTAACAAGAATCAGCTTGCCGTCCTCTTTATCCTTAAGTTTTTCAAACACACCCTCGCCGAGTTTTGCTTTATAGTGACCATAAGGCTCAATATCATCAGCGGAAATGCCGATATTTTCAGCAATTTCCGTAATCTTTTTCATTTTCGCCGCCTGAGCGATTTCAATATCAGTAAGCATATATGCCCTCCTAAAACGTTATTCGGTTAGTATTATAGCATACTATTTATTATAATTAAAGAATAAATTTTAATTATATGTTGAAAATTGAAAAACAAAACTATATAATATAGATAATTGCTGAATGTGATTTAATATGATTAATTCTTTTCGGAGTATAAATGAGTAATAAAAGTAATGAAAAATCTGTATCGCATTTTATAAAAAGCACGGATTTCATCACGCTTATATCGGCAATACTCGCGTCAATTTACGGACTTGCGCTTGTGTTCAGTGCAACGTATTCCACACTGGAGGACGGCAAACTGATTTCCTCCGACGTGCGAAGTATGTTTGTATCCGTTATGATGGGGCTTGCCATTGCGATACTTGTATCAAATATTGACTACGAGATTATATCAAAGCTATGGCCAGTAATAGCAATAGGCTGCGTCGGGCTTATGGTGTTCACCTTCTTCTTCGGCGTAGCGCCGTCTGCAAGACAGGACGCAAAATCATGGCTTGATTTGAAAATCTTTTTCTTCCAGCCGTCGGAATTGCTGAAGGTCGGATTTATTATCTCGTTCAGCTACCATCTCGATCTGGTACGCGACAATATCAATAAGCTTAAATCAATCATTCCGCTTGTTATCCACGGCATTGTGCCGATCGGTCTGGTGCTTATGACGGGTGACGCAGGCTCTGCCCTGATTTTTATGCTGATGTTTATCGGTATGCTGTTCTTTGCAAGGGTTAACATCGGATACTTTATCGCAGGCATCTGCGCCATTGTAGTAGGTTTTGTCGTAGCGTGGAGAACAGGTCTTATCGGCGGTATTCAGCGTAGCCGTATCGTGGCGCTGTTTTATCCCGATCAATATAAGGACGTTATGTATCAGCAGACCAACGGCAAAATTGCGCTCGGCTCGGGCGGACTGTTCGGTCAGGGTTATTTACACGGTGATATGACGCAGAGCGGCGCTGTACCGGAAAATCAGAACGATATGATACTTTCCGTTGCAGGCGAGGAATTCGGATTTGTCGGCGCTGTTGCGGTAATAATGATACTCGGTTATCTGATTTTACGCGTAATGAAAACGGCAACAAATGCCCGCGATAACGTGGGTTATCTGATGTGCAGCGGAATAGCAGTAATGCTTTTTGCACAGGTAATTGTAAACATAGGTATGGAGTTATCTCTCCTGCCGTGTATCGGTATCACGCTGCCGTTGTTCTCGGCAGGCGGATCTTCGTCACTGTGTATTTACCTCGCGCTTGGAATTGCATTTTCGGTTTACCGCTTCTCAAGAGCACCTGAGGAAACACTTTTCTATACGAAGTAAGGCAGTCAGCAGTTATTAGACAAAAAAATACAGGAGCAGAAAAGCAATTGCTTTTCTGCTCCTTTTTACTTATTATTCTACTGAGGTTGCGGCAATGAAGTTGTCCGCTTCTTTTTCATATGTGATGGTAACGGTGTCGCCCTTGTTGAGTATGATTACATTCATAGCGTCTGAAGCTTTGATGTGGTAATACTTGCCGTTAACCTGCAGGTAGTAAACCGTATTGCCGTCGATAACAGCTGTCTTGATGTCAGTAATTTCGCCCTTTACGGTCTTTTGCTTTGAGTCATTTTTACCGTCTTGCTTTTCAGCCTGCTTATCATCCTGTTTTGCAGGAGTTTCAGTTTTACTGTCGTCGCCTGATTCATCAGCCTTATAATCATCAGCGTTAACGTCTGCGCCAATCATGCCCTTATCTTTAAGAGCGTCGATATAGTTCTCCACAGCGGCGTTTAGCGCCTTGATATCGGTTTTTTCCACATCAACCAATCCCGTACCTACAACAGTCTTATCGTCAAGCTTAACGAGCGCGTAGCCCTTGATGTTATAACCGTCATCGTACATCGACATAAAGTATGTCGGCTGGCCTTCAATATCAAGCAAGATCGGGAAAATCGCCTGATAGCCGTAGTTCTGCACAGCACCCTTTGCGGATTCAACTGCAGACAACTCTGTTGCACCGCCGTTCTTGTAGTAACGTATTTCCTTAGTACGCTGGTTGCAGAGTACAAAGCCGAAGTTGGAACTGTCGCTCTCCGTTGATGTGATACCGGTGTAAACCCACACGTCGTCGTCAAGCGCAATATTACCCGATCCGGACGAAGCAATGTTAACATCGTTCTGGAAGATAATTGAGTTCCAGAAACCACCTGACAGTTTGCCATGATAGTTATACTGTTCAAGAACAAGACTTTCGTTATACACAACGTCAATCCAGTTGAGCGACTTGTCTGTTTTAACGGTATCTATACTATAATACTTGCTCTCACCGTTAAGTGCATCGGTGATAATTACACCCTTAACATCAGTGCCGCCGAACAGACCGATTGTCTTGTCGAGCACAGGTGTAATCCAATACGGGTGAGCATTGTCGTCAATCTCAAAATTCGGTGTGTCAAGAATCGCTGTCGGGAACTGAAAACGCAGGTGCCTGAGCAGTTTTTCGTTAAACAGTTCTGTTGGTGAATACTTAATGCCCTCGCCGAATTTTTCCATACAGTCAATCGGCTCAACCTCCTGAGTTACAAGGTCGATAAGCATATATGCAGGCAGTCCATTTTTGGTGTTGTTAAGCCACTTGAGCACGTTTGCATACTCAAAATACGCAACGCGTACCGGTCTGCCCTTGTAGTTAATCTGTGTGGAGTTTTCAGTAACCACGTACTGGCTCTTGTACTTTTCGAGTTTACCGAGCTTCTGGTCTGCAAGGATTTTAGCTGTGGCAGAGTCAAGATGAGGAACTTCATCGTATTTAATCTGCTCAAAGTCTTTGGAAAAATCACTGCTCTTAACAGTCATCAGCTCGCTGTAAGCCTTTGCGCGGAAAATCGTTGCGCCGCAAAGATAACCGATAACGATTACAACAATGAGTACGCCGACAACAACAATCGGATATTTCGCCTGCTTCTTGGCGTATTCCTTGCGCTCAATCTTAGTCCTTGCACCGATAAGCAGGAAGAACGAAGCACAGAACACTGCAATAATTCCGATGATAAATGTGTAAAAATCGCCCAATTTCGGGTTAAATGCCGGATAGACAACATAGTATGCCGCCGCGCTGACAACAACTGTTAAGAGTAGCGACAGCAGTATCTTAATACCGAGTTTTGGCGGTTTTACAACAACCTCAACCTCGTCCTTAGAAGGCCATTTGAACTTTGATTTAAAGTTTTCAATAACCTCGTCTGCATCGTAGTCCATATTAGGGATTTGATCAGCCATAATTGTACTCCAATCATAATTAGTTATTTAATTATACTATATTATATTAATTTAATCAATACATATTTTTATGCCTACTGCACACAAAAAACGGCTCCCCGTGGGAAGCCGTTGAATAATTATTTATTATTTTCTTGTGATACCCTTCTTCTCTTTAAGATATTCATCAGAAGCCGGATAGTGGTTCTTATAGGAAATTGTAAGTGTAGCACTCTTATCCTTAATAACTGCGATAGAAGCGTGGGTTACCATAACGGTTGTTTCCATATTATAGTCGCCCTCAAGGATTTCCTTAGACTTAGCGTCAACCTTAACAGTTACGGTACCGCCCTTGTAAAGTACACGTACGTTCTCTTCTGCAGTACCCTGTGTGAACGAAACAGCATCGATATCGCTAACAACACCGCTGATGTCGCCAAGTACCTCAAAGAATCTACCCTGTGAGTCGTCGCCACGCATACTCATCTCTGCCATCTTAGGCTGAATAACAAGTGTGATTGTGCCGTCTTTATTATCTGTAACGTTTGCAGCAAGAATATCGTCTGCAGTGATTTCAGTTGTTCTGAAATCGTGGTCAGCCTTCTTGTGCTCGTCTTCGCTGTTGTTATCAAGGTCAGGGTTCCTGTTGTAGCAAGGAACAAGACCGTATGTATTTGGCTTGAACATACCATCAACAATAGAAGGAACGAGTTTGTTAACTACTGCGTTTGCAGAACCGTCAATCATAACTTCGCCGATTTCCATTGACTCGTCGCCAAGGAGCTTGTAATACTTGCAGGTATTACCGTTCTCATTATATTCAGCGGTAAGTGACTTGGTATAGTCATAAGCTTCCTTATAAAACTTTGCAACGTCCTCAAGGCTGTTGAACTGTACGCCGCCGTATGTACCCGGAGTAAGCTCGTCAATCTTGATATCGTCCTTAGTAGCGTCATCTTCGCCTTCTTTGCCTGCGTTCTGCCATTCGCCTGACTTAACCTCGTTAATAGCAGTGATGGTGCCGTTAGTTATGTAGTTGATTTTAGCACAGCCTGCGAGTGACGCGATGAGCGCTGCAACAAGTGCAATACAAAAAATTGATTTTACTGTTTTCTTCATTCTGGGATTCCCCTTTCACATAAATATGTTCTCCAAATATCGTACTTACAGAAAACATTACATAATAAATTTATTATAAAATGAACAAAAAGTCAATAGAAAATCGAAAAAATATTGTAAATGCGAGCGAAATTAATATAAATTTAATATTTTTTTATATTGTTTGGTAGGAAAGTTTGTGTTATAATAGGTAGAAATAATAAATGGAGGTATTTTATTATGAGATGTAAAAACTGCGGTTGTGAAAACGACGACAACCTGTACATATGCCAAAACTGCGGTTCTCCGCTTTACGATGAAAACGGCGAAATTCAGGGCGG
>CAYZPT010000063.1:0-11146 GCA_964480285.1 uncultured Bacteroides sp. | reverse complement strand
GAACTTGCACCTGAAGGAACGGGCTATCAGATAAAAACACGCTTTGCCCGTTTTTATAACCTGCCTGAATTGATGTCTATGTTCAAGGAGTGTGCAGATATTCAAACGGCAGATATGCTTGACTTACCTGTTCCAAAAGCCAATTTTCATAATATTGCGGTTAAACCGTCACCCATACAAAAAGAAATGGTTGCTTCCCTCGCAGAAAGAGCAGAAAGCATCAGAGCAGGCGGGATTGAGCCCCACGTGGATAATATGCTGAAGGTAACAAATGACGGCAGAAAGCTTGCTCTTGAACAAAGGTTGATAAATCCTATGCTCCCCGATTTTGAAGGTAGTAAGGTCAACGCTTGCGTAAACAATGTTTATGAGATATGGAAGGAATATGCAGATAAGCGTTCTGCACAACTTGTTTTTTGCGACCTTTCAACACCAAAGGGTACATCCTTATCGGATGAAGAACAGCAGGAAGCCGAGCAGATGTTTACGGATGTCTATACGGATATACGCCGTAAACTGATTTCAAAAGGTATTCCTGCTGACGAAATAGCGTTTATACACGATGCAAAAACAGATGTGCAAAAGGCAGAACTGTTTGATAAGGTCAGAAAAGGTGATGTCCGTGTATTGCTTGGCTCAACAACTAAAATGGGTGCAGGCACGAACGTACAGCATAAATTGAAAGCACAGCACGATATAGATTGTCCTTGGCGACCTTCGGACTTGGAACAGCGCCTCGGAAGAACGGTGCGACAGCTCAACGAAAATGACGAGGTTGAAATATTTCGTTATGTCACCGAGGAAACCTTTGACGCATATCTTTATCAGCTGGTTGAAAGCAAGCAGAAATTCATAAGTCAGATTATGACCTCAAAAACGCCTGTTCGCTCTGCTGATGATATTGACTCAGCCGCCCTTTCCTATGCAGAGATTAAAATGCTCGCAACGGGTAATCCGCTAATTAAGGAACGCATGGAGCTTGATATGCAGGTGCAGAAGCTGAATATGCTCAAAAGCCATTATCTTTCGGAAAGGTATTCTCTGGAGGACAAGGTTAATATTCAACTCCCTCTTGAAATCAAGAAATGTACCGCTATCATTGACGGGCTAAAAAAGGATGTAAAAACCGCAAGGGAGCATCCTAAAACTGTGGGTGACAATTTTGCAGGAATAACGATTGCAGGAACTCACTACACCGAAAAAGAAGCGGCAGGCAAAGAAATACTTGCGCTAATGAAATCGTTTAAGTCAACAGACCAAACTATTCCCGTAGGCGAATACAGGGGCTTTATTCTTGAAATGTATATTTCAAAGGGCTTTGGTAGCAAATATATGATGGGTGTCAAGGGCTCAATAACTCATAGCACCGAGCTTGGAACAAACGAAATAGGAAATATTACTCGTTTAGATAACCTGATGGAAAGGTTTGACACTGATTTAAGAGTAGAGGAAACACGCCTTACCGAGCTCACAGAACAGCTTGAAATTGCAAAGGATAGTTTGAAGGAGCCGTTCAAATATGAGGACGAGCTGGCTCGAAAGCAAGCACGATTGACGGAACTTAACAAGGAATTAGAGCTTGATAAGACGGAAAATGTTATGGACTTTGATGACGAGCCTGACGAAAGCGAGGTTGACAGAGCAAAAAAAGAACGAGTGCAGATAAGATAATGCTCAAAAAGGCAAAACAATCTGCCACAAAATTCCAAAACAAATTGCCGCAAAATTCTAAAATTATATTGATTTTTATTTCAAACAGAGATATACTATTGAATAGATGAGGTGATTTGTATGAACGATTATATGCCAAGAATAATGGATAAACAGTTAAAAGAATATCTTGAAGCAGTTGGTGCTGTCTTGATTGCCGGACCAAAATGGTGCGGCAAAACAACAACGGCGGAACAACAAGCAAAAAGTGTTTTGAAACTGCAAGACCCTGATAAGCGAGATGGCTACTTGGCAACTGCCGAAGTGAAACCCTCTCTTTTGTTAAAGGGAGAAAACCCGCGTTTGATAGACGAATGGCAGGAAGCACCTGTGTTATGGGATGCTGTTAGGAATTCTGTTGATGAAAGAAACGAGGAGGGCTTGTATATTTTAACGGGCTCAACCTCAGTTGATGAATCAAAAATCAGGCACTCCGGTACAGGAAGAATAGCACGGCTTGTTATGCATCCTATGAGCTTATTTGAGTCAGGCGAATCTAACGGAGCAGTATCACTCGGCGAATTGTTTGATAACAAAGACTACGAGATTGACGGTGTCACTTCAACTTTATCTATTGAAGAATTGGTATATGCGGCTTGCCGAGGCGGTTGGCCGTCAAGCCTAAAAAAGAAGTCAGATAAAGCAAAGATGTTTGTTTCAAACTCTTATGTAAACAACATTTGCGATAGTGATGCCTCTACCGTTGATGGTGTAAAGAAAAGCTCCAATCGTGTAAGAGCAATATTGCAATCGTATTCAAGAAACATCTCAACTCTTGCTACTGACAAAACGATTGCTGATGATGTGCGAGCAAACTACAGCGACATATCCGATCCGACATTATCGTCATACATTGACGCTCTTGAAAAGCTATATGTAATAGATGATATTTACGGATGGTGTCCTGCTATTCGTTCGGCAAGCGCTATGCGAGCAGGTCGTAAAAGAGAGTTTGTTGACCCTTCAATAGCGACAGCTTCACTTGGTCTGTCACCCGACGCACTTTTACAAGACCTAAATACATTTGGCTTTATATTTGAATGCTTGTGTATCAGGGACTTAAAAGCGTATTCTAATTCGCTCGGCGGTAAGGTATCATACTATCATGATAGATACGGTTTGGAAGCAGACGGCGTTCTTCATCTTTCAGATGGAAGATATGCTCTGCTTGAATTCAAACTCGGTAGTCGCCATATTGAAGAAGGGGCAAATCATTTAGTAGAGCTAAACAAGCTAATTAAGGAAGCAAATGAAAAGAATAAAACAAAAATGGCAGAGCCTTCATTTATGGCTGTTATTACCGGTGGAGAAATGGCATATAGAAGGGATGATGGTGTATTCATTATTCCAATCGGAACATTAAAAGATTAAAACTTAATATCATCAATTTGCCGACAGGTTTATTTCAAAAATCTGTCGGCTTTTTCTGTTAAAGGAGGAAGTATATGAGATTAACAGAAGAACAAATGCAGGACAAACTGCTTGAAAAGATACAAAGAGATTACACCGATTATCTTGATAGCCTGCTTGATAGCGACAGAGAAATGCTCAAAAACAGCGTTCAGGAATTATCTGTTAAAGCGGATATGCTGCTTGAGTTTGAGCATTTTAATCCACTTGAGGGCGACAATCTGAAAGCAATACTCAAAAAGAGACACCCACTTAATTATCTATACAAGCAATGGGATAAGCAGAGTGGCTCACTTGATGAGAATATTCATTGGGCAATTATTGAAATAGCAGAGCAGGAAGCAGAACGTCTTGCATTACATAAGTCCGACCCTGAAAGGTAGGTGTATATATGAAGGAAAAATTATCATTGAGTGACAGAGCTTATATCAAAATCAATCGTGAGTTTAACGAATTTATTGCCAATCTCAAAACAAAGTCACCTGATGAAATCGTTGAAGCTGCTTATGAAATCACATACAAACAGGAAATACTCTTCATGTTTGAGTGCGAAGGTAACTTCAGCGATAAACAATGTAAGGCAGTATTGAAAACAAAAAATGCTCTTGACCACATTTATCAGGAGTGGGTTGAATATTCGGGAATTGGGCTTGACGCTCTTAAAGATTCTGTAAGAGATACACTTAATTCACGATATGAACATATAAAAGCAAAGCAAAACATTAACAGAGAAAGCAGGTGAAATCAATGACAAAAGAAGAATTAAAAAAACTCGTTATTAAAAAACTCCAAATTGATTTTGATGAGTTTTCAGAAGAGTTGATGAAGATGGAGAAGTATGAAATCATTGAAATGTCATACGAAATCTACATTAAGAGAAGGATAATAAATGCCTTTGAAAACTGCGAATTCAGTAAAATACAATATGAAGCCGCTATGGAAATATCCTTTGACCTTAATTTCGTTTATGGAAAATGGCTGACTTATACGGGGCGTACTGTTAAAGGTTGCATTAAGGAACTCTTAAAAGAGGAAGTTAAGGAACTGAAACTTATGCGAGAGGAGTGAACTACGAATAGTACTATGGCTTATGTAAGTCCTGAAAATGTTGAAAAAGCAAGAGAAATGGATTTGCTTACATACCTTGAAAACTACGAATCTGAAAATCTTATCAGGGTGTCAACAGGCGTGTATTCAATTCGTGAGCACGATAGCGTTAAAATTTCAAACGGTATGTGGTATCGTTGGTCAAGTGGAATCGGTGGCAAATCTGCTCTTGATTATCTCATTAAGGTTAGAGAAATATCCCTGCCTGAAGCAGTTGAAATGATACTTGGCAACGTCGCACGCCAACCGCCCGTTTACTCAAAAGCTGAGGTAAAGGACAAACCTAAAAAATTAATCCTTCCCGAGCTTGCCGAGCACCCTGATAGAGTTCCACATTATCTTATGTATAACCGAGGAATTGACGGCGAAATAGTGGATTATTGCTTTGATAACGGGTTAATTTATGAAAGTCTTCCCTATCATAACGCAGTATTTGTCGGTTACGATAAAGGCAATATTCCTCGCTATGCAGCCTTTCGTGCAAGCAAAGATGAGCGTATTATGGGCGACTGCTCAGGCAGCAGTAAAGAGTATTCCTTCCGCCTTATAGGCAATGAAAAGGACAATAAAATACACATTTTTGAGTGTGCTATTGACCTGTTGTCTTATGCAACGCTTTTGAAAATACAGGGCAGGAACTGGAAGAGCTTTAATCTAATATCCCTATCCGGTGTTTACCAACCGAAAAAAGAAATAGAGAAAAGCAAACTGCCTATCGCTATCAAAAAGTATCTTGATGAACATAAGCAGGTCAACACGGTGTACCTTCATCTTGATAAGGACAAGACGGGCAGGCTTGCCACTTTGATTTTTAAGACAAAATTGCCCGTAAATATTAAAGTCATTGACCGACCTGTACCCTTTGGAAAGGATGTCAATGACTATTTATTATCCCTGAGAACACAAAACACAGTTAATAATTACAAGAAAAGGAGCGATTATCGTGAACGATAAACATTATTCTTTAGTTGCTTTCCCAAAAATGAGACCCGTAATTTTTGAGTTTAGTGACGATGAAGTAGAACTGAAAAGATTTTTTGACGGCGAGGTTGAGCGCATTTCTATCCCTGAAGATGAGATTACTCTTTTCATTGATAAGGATGCAAACGAGAAAAATGCACCGATTAACAGGCGAATAGTAATAAATCAAACAAGAGAAAAAGAGATGCTCTATGAAGAATTAAAGGACTTGTTCAGGCGCACAGAGCAGGAAGGCAAACACATTGTGGGTTATGTGCAAATCGCCGCAAAGGGCTCTTTGAGTGGGTATTTTAAGGACTCTCTAACCTATGCCATCAGTAGTGACAATAAGGCGTTTAAGGACGGCATAGGCGGTTGCTCAATTTTCGCTTCGTCAATTGACGGCACCGACTTTAATGTTCGCCTTGAAAATTATCTTAAAGCGGAGCGTGGCGGTGAAAATGGATGGGAAATTGAGCGTTGCTTTGTGAAAGAAAATGTTCCCACAATTGACCGTCTTATCTGCGGAAATCTTGTTGTTTGCAACACACCAAAGGAAAAAGGCGGACAGATAAGCGACATAACGCAGGAGCAGGTTGATAAATATTACGACCTTTTCAAGCACTATGAGAAGAGTTATATGACCAAAGATGGCGAAAAATTTTCTCATAAAAGGAGCGAAAGAGATGCCCGCTAAAATAACTGAAAAATGGTCAAGCGAGATTGTTACCCCACTTAAAGAGGTTGATGAGGTACATTCGTTTACCGTTGCAAGAACAATAAGCGACAAGGAGTGCGTCGAACTTCACTATCATTCGGGTACAGCGTGGATTGAAATTGAAACAAAAACGGCACCTGATACTTGGGAAGGTACCTTTCGGGAGGTAAGATGGAACCCTCGCAGAATGAGCGAACATAGAATTATGTCCCGCCTTGAGAACATTTTTGAGCGAGAATTCTGCACAGAGTTACTCGGAAAAGCAAAAATTCGCAAGGAATATAGGGCTAATGAAGAAATGTCAAGATAACAAATCAAGGGTATGTGCAGGGCGCAAAAACGACCTGCATTGTCGTAGCGAGCAGACCGTTTTTACTCCTCCTTCGGAGCAAAAACAGTAACTCGTTAGGGGATGACCCCTAATACCCCATTACAAAGGAGTGTGAAACTATGAAGATTGCATTATTTATCATCGGATTTATTATCGGCAGCATCGGCGGTATGATGACTATGTGTTTGGTGCAGGTAAACCGTGTGTCCGAGGAACGCTTGATGAAGGAGGCAGCCGATTATGAAAAAGCGCAACATCAAAAAACAGATATGGGTGAATGAGGAGGAAGCAGAAGCACTTGCGAAAAAGGCAAAGCGATGCTGTCTGACCGAAGCGAGTCTGCTCAGATTGATGATAACGGATAAGAACATCAAGGAGCAACCCTCGCAGGAATTCTTTACTCAACTCAAAGGGCTTTACTCGCTCGGCTTTAACATCAATCAGATTTACGCCAAGTTCAATTCGCTCGGCATTGAGGATAAGAAGTACCTTATGACAACGGCGCACCGTATCAACGACCTCATTACCGCCTGTGAGAACGAACTATTGAACTGCGAGGAAAAGTAAATGGCTGTCAGTAAACTGTGGGCGGTTGATTGTCGGCTCGACCAAGTGATTAACTATGCTACCAATCCTTATAAGACGGAAAAGATAACCGAAAATAATCTTGAAGATTTAGAGCGAGCATTAAACTATGTTGCCGACGGGAACAAAACGGCTGATGAGTTTTATGTCAGCGGTATCAACTGTATTCCCGATAACGCTTTTAATCAATTCCAAATGATAAAAAAGCGGTACGGCAAAACAGAGGGTGTTCAGGCATATCACGGCTATTTGAGTTTTGAAAAAGGCAGCGTTACACCTGAACAGGCACACGAAATCGGACTTGAATATGCAAGGCGGTTATGGGGAGAGCGTTTTCAGGTGATCGTTACAACGCACCTTGACACCGAACACATACACGACCATTTCGTTATCAATTCCGTTTCGTTTTCGGATGGTAAAAAACTGCACGGCAGAGAAAAGGCGTGGTTTTACTTTCATCATATCGCTGACGAGGTGTGCAAGGAATACGGTTTGAACACGATTGAAAATCCGCAGCGTTCTGCAGACTCCGAATACTTGACGATGAAGGAACGCGCAGGAGTGCCGACGAGATATACGCTTGTTGCCGCCGCTATTGATGAGGCAATCAACAATAGCAGAACGATGAAGGAGTTTGAAAAGTATTTGCGAAAGATGGGATATAAATATAACTTTAATCCTAATCACAAGTATTGGACTGTTACTCCGAAAGGATGGGACAAACCCGTGCGACTGTATCGGCTCGGCGCGGAATACTCAAACGAGAATATACAAAAGCGTATTTTTGAGCAGGATATTTTCAGAAAGGTTATGCCGTTTCAACCTGCACACTTCGTACCGACGGAGCACTACAATCCGCGAAAAGCAAAAGGCAGTTTATATAACCTATACCTTTATTACTGCTATCGGCTCGGCGCGTTTGATAAGCAAAAACAAAATAAAAAAGAATACAACCGTATGCACTATCTTCTGCGCGAGGATTTGATGAACGCGGAAAAGTATTCACAGGAGGCAAGGCTGCTCGGCAAGAATCATATTGATACTGCGGAGCAGCTTTTCTCATATAAGCAATCGCTGATAGAAAAAATCGAAGCTCTGACAGATGCAAGAAAAGACCTGAGAAATAAATTAAGGCGAGTAGGCAATACGGAGGTTGACTTGCAGAAAATCAGGGCGGATATTTCGCAAATCAGCGATACGCTCAAAGAACTCCGCAAGGAGATTTCACTCTGCGACGATATTGCCGAGCGTTCCCATATCATTGAGGAAAACGTTGAGCAAATAACCGCAGATGAAGAAAGAGAACAGACTAAATCGAACAAGGAGGTGAAAAGAAATGAACAATTCCGGTGATGCTGCGGAGGAGGTTGTCCGCTTATCACTTGAAGGCTTTGAGGTCGCAGCAAGGGTATCGGGCGAAGCGGCAAAGAATATTGCTATTCTGCTTGTGTCCGCCTTAAAGCAGGAAAGCAAAACAAAAGGCAAAGCACGACTGACCAATATGATTAAGTCGGGCAAGGAACTTAAAGTGTACTCCATCAGGCAGGAGGATTTGAAAACCTTTGTTCAGCAAGCAAAGAAATACGGCGTTTTGTATTCTGTCCTGAAAGACAAAAACAACGACAGTAAGGACGCTGTAATTGATATTATTGCAAGGGCTGACGACGCTTCAAAAATTCAGCGAATTATGGATAGGTTTGAACTCGGCACCGTTGACCGAGGCACCATTATTCAGGAGGTTGAAAAGGATATTGCCGAGCGCAAAGCAAAGGCGGAGGAGAAGGCGGAATTCTTTGTCGATTTATTCTCTGACGATGACGCTCCTCAGCCGATTGAAAAGGATATGCCTAAAAAAGACGGCGAAATCGTTATGGTTGAGGAAATGTCTGAAAAACCCGAAAACCCTTCCAAAGCGATGGCAGGAAACCCTCTGTCAGAGCAAAGCTTAACGGAGGCAGACCGAAGCTCTAACGAAGGTACTGTTAGCGACAGACTCTCGGTCAAGAAAAAACTTGAAAACTACAAAAAGCAATTCCGAGAGAAAGCGGAGCAGAAGAAGTTAGAGAAATCTGCCGACAAATCAAACCCCGAAAAAGTTATTTCGGATGTAAAGGGTACAATCGATAATGTTGATTTGCCCGCAAAGATTAAAAAAGATAAGGAGAGATAATAATGGCATACAATCCATTAAGAAATTCTTATAACAAAAGGTCGCCTCGCCTTAATAAAGAGGACTATGCCGCTAAAAAGAAAGCGGAAAAAGACGAAATGTTTGACGATGTTGAAGCGAGTTTGAGCGATATTAAAGCAGACGACGGCGTGTTTATGTACTACCTTGATACGCAGGCTCGCTTTGACAGATATTCGGCTATCAACGCTCTGCTCATTTCAAGACAGTTTGAAGGCGCAACGCAGCTCAAAGAGTTTAACGAATGGGTTGAAATGGGCGTTAAGGTTAAGAAGGGCGAAAAAGCCATTTCAATTCTTGAGCCCGTTCCTTATACTGACGGCAACGGCGTTGAAAAGGTCGGCTACAATGTTAAAAAGCTCTTTGATATTTCGCAGACCTCGGCTGAACCTGCACCTGCGCCGCCGCTTGCAAGCGACACAAAGGCGTTTGTTGTTGCAATCGTAAACTCCTCGCCTATCAAAAAGGTAAAGGTTGACCAACTGCCGAATAACATCAATGATTCTACTGCGTATTTTGATGATAAGCAGAATGTTCTTTATATCAAGAAAAATGAAGCACCGACAAGACTGTTTCAGGATGTTGCAAGAGAACTTGCGCTCTCGGAAATTGCCTATCACAGCGACACCTACACCCGCAGCGAGAATATTAAGGCGGCAACCTGCACGGCGTATATGCTCTGCAAGAAATATGGCATTGACACAAAGGGTATCGCTCTCGGCGGTATGCCGAGCGAGTGGAAAGGTCTTGAAAGCAAGGATTTAAGGCTGCAGCTCACAATGGCTCGTGATTCGCTCAATACCGTCAGCAACCGTGTTTATACGGAAATCAATAAGGAACGTGACAGGGCAACGCCTGAACATACACGCTCATAATCGGAGGTGCTTATATGAAAGAGGAAAGATATTATCTTGTGATGGATAAACTTGAACAAGGTATTATCCTCAGAGCGTTGAACGATAAGCGTACCGAACTGATTGAGCAGCAGAAATCAACCGATGGCATTGATGAAATGATTTTGAAGGTTGGTAACGCACCAATCAAGAAATGCAAAGTGATTGATTATGCAAGGTAAAAACAACGATAAACAGTCGGCATACATCCTTGCTGCCATCGGCGTTATTCCTGTTATATGGCTTGGCTTGGGTATCGCACCTGTTATTCGTAACGGTTTACCCGAAATGCTTAATGCTCTGAATAATCTTATTGAGCATCCCTTTAGTATTAAACTGTGCGAGGACAGTGTTAAAACTGTCCTCGTTTTACTTGGTATATATGCTCTGTGCGTTGCTATTGCAATATCGAGTATGCGTAATTACCGCAAAGGAGAAGAAAACGGCTCTGCTAAATGGGGCGACCCACTGAAGATTAACAGAAAGTACAAGCAAAAACCCGAAAACAATAACAAGATTTTTACACAAGAAATCTGTATGGGATTAAAGGCAAAAAAGCACAGGCGTAACCTTAACACGATTGTTATAGGCGGCTCCGGCGCAGGTAAAACCTTTTTCTATGCTAAACCTAACCTTATGCAGTGCAACTGCTCTTTTGTAATTACCGACCCGAAGGGCGAGATATTGAGCGATTGCGGTTACCTGCTTAAAGAGGAGGGCTACAAAATTAAGGTGCTTAATCTGCTTGATATGGAGAGCAGCGATTGCTACAACCCTTTTATGTATCTTGATAACGATAACGACGTGCAGCGTCTTGTTACAAACCTTTTCAAAAGCACAACGCCAAAGGGCTCAACGAACTCTGATCCGTTTTGGGAACAGGCGGCGCAAATGCTTTTGCTTGCCCTTATGTTTTATCTGAAATATGAAGCACCCGAAGATGAGCAGAACTTCTCAATGGTTATGGAAATGCTGCGTTACGGCGCAATAGACGGCGATGATAACGATGACGATGATGTTATGAGTCCGCTTGACCTACTGTTTTACGAGCTTGAACATACTAATCCCGACCACATCGCGTTGAAATATTACAATTCTTATCATTCGGGAAGCGGTAAAACGCTGAAATCTATTCAGATTACGCTTGCTTCGCATCTTGATAAGTTTAACCTTGACAGTATGGCAATGCTCACAAACTGCGATGAATTATGCTTTGAAGAGCTTGCAACGGAAAAGGTGGCTTT
>CAYZPT010000062.1:0-11190 GCA_964480285.1 uncultured Bacteroides sp. | reverse complement strand
ATACAGGAGAATTATATGTCGCTTATTACTAAAGCAATCAAGGGCACAAAGGACATCCTTCCGTCCGAAGCGTACAAAAATCAGTATATCGAGAGCACCTGCCTCAGCGTGGCTGAAAGGTTTGGCTACAGGGAGATGAGAACTCCCGTTTTTGAGCATACGGAGCTTTTCCAGCGCGGCGTGGGCGACACCACCGACGTTGTGCAAAAGGAGATGTACACCTTTGACGATAAAGGCGGACGTTCAATAACACTGCGCCCCGAGGGTACGGCAGGCGCAGCGCGCGCTTTTCTTGAAAACGGACTTTCAAACGAGGCGCTGCCGCAGAAAATCTGCTATCTGACCTCCTGCTACCGTTACGAAAAACCGCAGGCAGGCAGACTTCGCGAGTTCCACCAGTTCGGTATTGAGTGCTTCGGCGCGGCGTCACCGCTTGCAGACGCGGAGATGATTTCGCTCGCAAAGCAGGTGTTTGACGAGCTAGGCGTAAAGGATCTGCACCTCGAGCTTAACTCAATCGGCTGCCCGACCTGCCGCGCAAAATACCAGCAGGCGCTTAAGGATTACTTCGGCGCCCATAAGGACGAGCTTTGCGCGACCTGTCAGGAGAGATTAGAGCGCAACCCGATGCGCCTTCTCGACTGCAAGAGCCCGCAGGATCAGGCGATTGCAAAGGACGCGCCCGCAGTGCTTGACTACCTCTGCGAGGAGTGCGAAACACATTTTGACAGCGTTAAAAAGTATCTTGACGCAATGGGCATTGAATATCAGATTAACCCGCGCATCGTCCGCGGACTTGACTATTACACCAAGACGGTGTTTGAATTTGTTGCCGATTCTATCGGCGCGCAGGGCACAGTCTGTGGCGGCGGTCGTTACGACGGACTTATTGAGGAGTTCGGCGGTCAGCACACGCCGTCGCTCGGCTTCGGCATGGGGCTTGAAAGACTGCAGCTCGTTATGGAAGCGCAGGGCAGCGAGTTCCCCGAGCCTGCAAAGCCCGATTTGTTCATCGTCGCACTGGGCGAAAAGGCGCAGCTTAAGGCTGTTGAAATCGCAGGCGATATGCGCGCCGAGGGCTTCACTGTGCTTTACGATCTGGGTGCACGCTCACTGCGCGCGCAGATGAAGTATGCCGACAAGATGAACGCCGCTTTCAATGTGGTTATCGGCGATAACGAGGTTGAAAACAAAGCCGCAACGCTCAAGAATATGCAAAGCGGCGAATCGTGCGATATTTCGCTCACAACGTTTGTAAACGATTTTTACCGCATCAGCATGGACGAGCAGCTCAAGGACCTTGAGATTAACGGCGAGGCGTTTGACTTCGGCTCGCTTTTCGGCACAGATATTTCGGAGGGCAATGAATAATGGACACACTTAACGGACTTAAAAGAACTGCCTACTGCGCAGAGTTTAATATGGACAATGTCGGACAGGAGATTACAGTTTTCGGCTGGGTGCAGAGGCAGCGCGACCTCGGCAACCTGATTTTCGTCGATTTGCGCGACAGAACGGGTATCATCCAGCTTTCGTTTAATGACAAAACCGACCGCGGGATTTTTGAAAAAGCGCAGTCCGTCCGTACCGAATACGTTGTTGCGGCAGTCGGCACAGTTGCCGAGCGCGAGAGCAAGAATAAGGAGATCCCGACAGGCGATATCGAGGTTATGGTTACCGATTTCCGCATTCTCTCAAAGGCGCAGACCCCGCCGTTTGAGGTTGAAAAGATTGATACCGTCGGCGATGAAACCACGCTCAAATACCGCTATCTCGGCTTGCGCAGCGAAAAACTGACAAAGAACATACTTATGCGCCACAAGATTGCAAAAATCGCGCGCGACTACTTCTACGACAATGACTTTATCGAGATTGAAACCCCGATGATGATTAAGTCCACGCCCGAGGGTGCAAGGGACTACGTTGTGCCGTCACGTATTCACAGCGGTAAGTTCTACGCGCTGCCGCAGTCGCCGCAGATTTACAAGCAGCTCTGTATGATTTCCGGTTTTGACCGCTATGTGCAGCTTGCGCGCTGCTTCCGCGATGAGGATTTGCGCGCTGACCGTCAGCCCGAGTTCACGCAGATTGACCTTGAGATGTCTTTCGTCAACTGCGATGATCTTATGGATATGGCAGAGGGATTCATCAGAAAGCTGATGAAGGAAACTATCGACGTTGATATTCCCGAAAAGCTGCCGCGTATGACCTTTGAGGACGCTATGAACAAGTATGGCTCCGACAAGCCCGACACACGCTTTGATATGCTTATTCAGGACGTCAGCGACTGGGCGGACGGCACCGATTTCATCGTGTTCAAAAACGCTATTGCAGACGGCGGCGCAGTCAAAGCCATCGTTGCAAAGGGCGCGGCGCAGCACTATTCCCGCAAAAAAATTGACAAACTCACCGAGCACGCAAAGGGCATCGGCGCAAAGGGACTCGCTTACGTCCGCTGGGCTGATGAAGCACCTAACTGCTCGTTTGCAAAATTCCTCAAGGACGGCGAGCTTGACGCACTTCTCAACCAGCTCGGCGCAGAGCAGGGCGACGTTGTTTTCATCGTCAGCGACAAAACACGCAAGGCGCTCACGATTATGGGTGCGCTCCGCCTGATTGTTGCAAAAGAGCTCGGTATTATCCCCGAGGGCAGGTGGGATTACCTCTGGATTACGGAGATGCCGTTCTTCGAGCCTGATGAAGAAACAGGCGAATACGTTGCGGCTCACCACCCGTTCACCATGCCTATGGACGAGAGCGTGCAGTACCTTGACACCGACAAGGGCAAGGTTAAGGCGCAGGCGTTTGACCTTGTGCTCAACGGCACAGAGTTGTCCTCCGGCTCAATGCGTATCACCGACTGCGAGCTGCAGACAAAGATGTTTGAGCTCCTCGGTATGTCGCAGGAGGAAATCGACGCAAAGTTCGGCTTCCTTGTTGACGCTTACCAGTACGCATCGCCCCCGCACGGCGGCATGGGCATCGGTCTTGACAGGCTTGCAATGCTCATCTGCGGCGCAGATTCACTGCGCGACGTTGTTGCTTTCCCGAAGGTGCAGAACGCAAGCGAGCTTATGAGCGGCGCACCGTCATACATCGACGACGTTCAGCTTCAGGAGCTTTCAATCGCCATCACAAAGGACGAGGATTAATGGATAATTACAACTTTTTTGCAATGGTCAATCGGATGAAGCTGATTGACCGTTGGGCGCTTATGCGCAATACTTCAAAAGAGAATATTGCCGAGCACAGCCACTCCGTTGCAGTGATTGCTCACGCGCTGGCGCTAATCGGCAACAAGAAGTTCGGCAAAAATCATAATGCCGACCGCGCGGCGGTGCTTGCGCTGTACCACGACACAACCGAGGTTATCACCGGCGATATGCCCACACCCGTCAAGTATTATAACGACGAAATCAGCAGCGTTTACAAGGATGTTGAGGCTGTCGCAGGCGAGAGGCTTCTGAAAATGCTGCCCGAGGAATTCCGCAGCGACTACGCCCCGATGTTTGAAAAACAGGACGGCGACAGCGAGCTCTGGGCGCTTGTCAAGGCGGCAGATAAAATCAGCGCACTTGTGAAGTGCGTGGAGGAAAACCGTATGGGCAACCGCGAATTTGACCTCGCGCTTAAAGCGCAGGAGGACAAAATCAAGTCAATCGACTTGCCCGAGGTTCAGTACTTCCGCGAGCACTTCCTCCCGTCATACTACTTAACTTTAGACGAACACACAAAATAAAAATGTGGAGCAATCGCTCCACATTTTTTTGTAGGGCGCGATGCCCACATCGCGCCGCTTAATTCCTAATTTCGCATTTCTAATTAGAAGAATACGCCTTTTACAAATATCTCAGTGCCTATACAGATAAGTATAATACCGCCGATGAGCGTAGCTTTGCCGGAAAATCTGTCGCCGAAAACCTTACCGATTTCAATGCCTGCACGGCACACGCCGTATGTAACAAAGCCGATAATCAGCGAGGACATAAACGCTTCAACAAAACCGTAATCCTGTGTGGTAAAGCCAACAGAAAGTGCGTCAATCGACGTTGCAACGCCCTGTCCTATCAGCATGCCCATACCGAGCAGGACTTTTGACGCGTCATCGTCAGCCATCTTTTTGTTTTTAACATATTCAATAATCATCTTGCTGCCGAGGTAAAGCAGAAGCAGCAGAGCAAAATACGGTATAAACTTTTCAACCTTGTTGAACAGCGACACTACCCAGTGCACCGCAGCCCAGCCTATAAGCGGCATAACAAACTGGAAACAACCGAACACGCCTGCTATAAGCATAGCCTTCCTGCGTTTCATCTTAGGTTCGGCAAGTCCGTTTGCAAGCGAGAGCGAAAATGCGTCCATCGCAAGCGCAAATCCGAAAAGTATGCTGTTAATAAAAAACGTTAAATCCATAATATCACCTTCGCGTTTAATAATACCATATTAAAAAAAGTATGTCAATTGACAATGCACCTCCTGACGTGTATACTTGAAATATGAAAAATTATAAGGCAAAAAAGTCAGATATTATTGTTATTGCTGTAGTGCTTTGCGCCGCGGCTCTGGTTTTTTTATGCCTTAATCTGTTTTCCGCAGGCGGCAGGACTGCCGTAGTTGAGCAAAACGGTACTGTGATTGCCGAGCTGCCGCTTGATGAAGATACCGTTTTTGAAGTTAAAAGCGGTGGCAAAACCACAAATGTTGTTGAGGTTAAGGGCGGCAAGGTCAGCGTGACTGAAGCCGATTGCCCCGATAAAATCTGCCGGAAGCACAGGGCAATTTCAAAGTCGGGCGAAAGTATTGTCTGCCTGCCGAACAAGGTGATTGTCACTGTCAGCGGCGGCGACGGGGAAGTGGACGGTGTTGCGCAATGAGTAAGTCAAAAAAAGTTGCAACCTTCTCACTCTGCGTTGCGCTTGCATTCACGCTGTCGTTCCTTGAAAGCCATATCCCTATAAATATCGGCGTACCCGGCGTTAAGCTCGGGCTTGCAAATTCAGTAGTGCTTATGGCGATGTACCTGCTCGGCAAAAAAGAGGCGTTTGCAATTTCCATGATTCGCATTCTGCTCGCAGGTCTGTTGTTCAGCGGCGCGTTCTCGCTGATTTACAGCTTCGCGGGCGGTCTGCTGTCGTATTTCGTAATGCTTGCCGCGATGAACAGCAAAAAGCTGTCGCCTGTCGGTGTGTCAGTCCTCGGCGCGTCTGTGCACAACACAGGTCAGATTATAGTCGCAGGGCTCGTAATGCGCACCTCGCGAATAATCTACTATTTGCCCGTGCTGCTGATTTCAGGCGCGGTAACCGGCGTGATGGTCGGTATAATCTCCGGCATAGTAATCGCAAGGCTCAGCAACGTAATAACCAAAAACGAGGGAAGGTAGTTTTACCTTCCTTTTATTATGCATATAAATTACGGGTGATGCTATGAAAAACCGCGACGATATTATCGCCTATACTTTTCAGCCGCATATCGAGATTATCGGCAACAGCGAGTTTGTTGTGGACGGTCTGAAATCGATACTTGAATACACAAAGGACAAAATCAGAATCGACCTCGGCAAATACAGCGTGGCGTTTTACGGTGACGGGCTGTACATCAACTCCTTTACGCACGAGGGCGCAGTGGTACAGGGCACAGTGGTTACAATGGAGTTTTGCAGCAATGATTAATTTTTTCAGGTGGCTCATCGGCTTTGTGCAGTTTCGCTTCGACGGCGGTTTTTCGGACGGTTTTATCAACGATTGCTATGCGCAGAGCCTTGCCGTTCGCGATTTGCATTACAGTGATGATGTGTTGTATGCCGAATGCCCTGCGTCGCAGTATCTCGCCTTATGCCGCACTGCAAAAAAGCACGGCGGACGGCTGAAGATTGTCAAAAAATCGGGCTGGATTTTTCCGATGTCCGCGCTTCATAACCGCTTTGGGATTGCGGTCGGCGCGCTGCTGTTTGTCGTGATACTCAGCTTTTTTTCGGGATTCATCTGGAATATTCAGATTGTCGGCAACAGCAGAATTACAGATAGCGAAATGCGCGATTTTCTGGCGCAGAACGGCGTTTACGAGGGTGCTTACTGGCACGCGGTTGACAGGGATATGGTCGAAAATCTGATTATGGCGTCCTTTGACGATTGTGCCTGGGTGCATATCAATGAGCTCGGCACGACTGCGCGAGTTGAGATTAACGAAACCACAAATCCCCCTGCCCGAAAGCGGACAAAAAAGGGCGTATACAATGTCCGGGCATCAACAGACGGCTTTATTGTAAAGGCGATTGTCCGCCGCGGCAAGGCGGTCTCTAAGGTCGGCGACAGCGTTAATAAAGGCGACCTGCTGATCACCGGCGTTTACACCGATAAAAATGAAAAAGTGCGCCGCGTTCACGCCGAGGGTGAATTTATTGCACAGGTTACAGAGCCGTTCGAGCTCGTCGTCAATCGCACGCAAAGCAGGCAGCTCCTGGCGGATAAGAAAGAGTATAAGGTCCTCTCGTTTTACGGCGTTAACATTCCGCTGTATGCCGGCAAAGCCGACACCAAGGGCGCATCCTGCAGCACAAAGAGCGAGTATATAAAGGTAAATAATAAAAAGATACCTGTCGGCATCATCACACTGAGCGCGTGCAGATACAGGAACGTGCCGCGCACGCTGTCCGACCGTGAGCTTACCACCCTTGCAGAGAGCGAAACCGCTAAAAAGCTGCAGACCGAATACGGCGATTGCGACATTATACGCAAAAAGCTCACCACAAACCTCACTGCCGATTATGCATTGGTCAAAGGCTCGGTCACCTGCGTCAAAAACATCTGCAAAGAAGAAAAGACAAAGTAGGGGCGGATTTCCCAATCCGCCCGCGCACTCAACACTCAAAACTAAAAGGACGGATAGGGGCAACCTATACCGTCCTTTTAATATGTATTATTCTTTTTCTTCTGCTTCTTTTGACTCCTTGATAGCCTTTGCGACTGATTCCTCAAAGGTCATAATCTTGTAGCCGTTGGCGTCCATATCCTGCTTTTCCGTAAAGATAAGCACTGCCTCAATAATAGCCCAGATCAGTGATGCAAAGAAGCCGATACCTGCCAGCAGCGAGCCGAGCGTGCAGATAAGCAGCTGAGCGAGTGCCTTATTGTTATTGCCAAGGTAGAAGTTGTGTATACCGAGCGCACCGAGCGTTACAGCAAGGATAACTGCAACCGTCTTTTTCTTGATTTTATATCCCTCGGGATAATCAGTTCTTGCAACAACGGGTTGCATAATCGGCATCGGCGGCTGTTGAGGATTGTAGTAGTTTGCCTCAGCGTTCATTACCGGCGGCGTATAATATGTCTCCTGTGCAGGTGCGTACTGAGGTTGTTCCTGTGCAGGTACATACTGCGGCTGCTCGGGTTCAGGCGTGTACTGCGGCTGCGGTTGTTCTGCTGCAGGAGCAGTTTCAGGCGCTGCTTCCGGTGCCGGTGCAGCAGGTGTTGTATTTTCGGTTTCATTAACGTTTGCCGTGCAGTTGCAAACCTCGCCTTCGGCAAGTTCTCTTCCGCAATTCGGACAATTCATAGTGTGACATCTCCTTAATAATTATTTCCATTATATAATACACCTTGGGCAAACGGCTGTCAAACAAGTTGCAAAAAGTTAATTAAAACTTTATTATTTAGCAATAAACTTACCCGAGTGCTAAATATTTGAAAAAATTTTCAAAAAAGTGTTGACAAAATGAAGTTTTGGATATAATATACATATAGAGTTAGCACTCCCACGCATAGAGTGCTAATTGCAAAAACGAGAGGGGAGGCTTCACAATGATAGGCGAGAGACGCGCAGCAATTCTCGGTATGATAATTGATTATTACATCAAAACCGGCGAACCGCTCGGCTCAAAATCACTGTGTGAAATGCTTCCTTATTCGCTCAGCTCCGCAACAATCCGTAACGAGATGGCAGCGCTCACCGCAATGGGCTACCTTGAGCAGCGCCACACAAGCGGCGGCAGGGTGCCGACCAAAGCGGCGTACAGGTACTATGTTGATAACCTGATGAACGCACAGCGCCTTACGGGTTACGAAAAGCAGCTTATCGCAGAACGCCTTTCGACCAACGCGTCCGACCCCGAAAGACTGCTTGCAGACGCGGCAAAGCTACTCTCCGAAGTCACAGGCTGCGCGGCGTTTTACAGCACTGTTAAGGATTCGCTTGACTGTGTGCAGGGCGTGGAGCTGATACCCGCGGGCGGCGGCAAGGTGATGCTTGTAATGCTCACCCTCGGCGGCAAAATCAAGTCGTCGGTCTGCACAACGCAGTGCCCGATTGACGATGAGTTCAAAGCGATGTTTTACAGCTTTACACACGAGTACTTCATCGGCACACCGCTTGAGGAAATCGACCTTTCGTTCATACAGTCGGCAGCGCCTGCGCTCGGACTTCGCGTGTTTGATATGCTCCCTCTGCTGTCAACGCTCTGCTCACTCTGTCAGGAGGCGGCAAGCGGCTCGGTTATGGTGTACGGCGAAACAAAGCTCCTCTCGCAAAAGGAACTCGGCGACAGCGTGTACAGCCTGCTGATGCTCCTTGCAGGTAAGGAAAAGCTTGAAAGACTGCTCACACGCTTTGCAAAATCAAACATCAGGCAGTCGCTCGTCTTAGGCGACGAAAACCCTGTTTACGAGCTTAACAATACAGCAATGGCAATTGCAAGGTTCGATTACAACAACTCGCAAATTGCAACGCTCGGCGTTATCGGTTCGCTCAGAATCGATTACAAAACAATCCTGCCGAGAGTTGATTATATAATAAAACTTACAAACAGATATCTGAAGGAGGGCGGAATACGATATGAGTAAAAAACCCGAAGAAAATAATGAAGAAGTAAAAGAAGAGGTGACCGAAGAAACTCAGGAAACCAAGGAGGAGCCGAAAGAGCCAACTCTTGAGGATCAGCTCAACGACACAAAGGATCAGCTTCTTCGCACCGCCGCTGAGTACGCAAACTTCAGGGCGCGCAGCGCAAAGGAGAAGGAGCAGACCTACAACAACGCCAAGGGCAGCGTGATTACGGAAATGCTTCCTGTAATTGACAATCTTGAACGCGCGCTCGCAGGCGAAGGCAATGATTACGATGCGCTCAAGCAGGGCGTTCAGATGACGATGGACGGTCTTATGGCGGCGCTCGAAAAGCTCGGTGTTGAACAGTACGGCGAAAGCGGCGATACGTTCGATCCGAATATCCACAATGCAGTAATGCACGTGGAGGACGATTCGCTCGGTGAAAACGTCGTGTGCGATGTGTTCCAGAAGGGATACAGAATCGGCGACAGAGTAATCAGAGCAGCAATGGTAAAAACAGCAAACTAAGAATAATGGAAAATGGAGAATGTAGAATGGAGAATTTCGGGTGATTCCCCTGTGAGGGGAAATGTCCGCTTGCGGACAAAAGGGTGAGGCGCCCGCTCCAAGGGGACTTCGTCCACACCTGTTATAATAGCTGTGCGCAGCACCATTAATTCTCAATTCTCAACTCTCAATTCTCAATTAATAAACAACAAATAAGGAGATATTATTATGTCAAAGATTATCGGTATTGATTTAGGTACAACAAACAGCTGTGTATCAGTTATTGAAGGCGGCGAGCCTGTAGTTATCGCAAACGCAGAGGGTTCAAGAACAACCCCGTCTGTAGTTGCATTCTCAAAGGACGGCGAAAGAATGGTAGGCGCTGTTGCAAAGCGTCAGGCTATCACAAACCCTGATAAGACCATTTCTTCAATTAAGCGCCACATGGGCTCTGATTTCAAGGTAAACATCGACGGCAAGGATTTCACTCCGCAGGAAATCAGCTCAATCATTCTGCAGAAGCTCAAGAGCGACGCAGAGGCTTACCTCGGCGAGACTGTAACCGACGCAGTTATCACAGTTCCCGCATACTTCACAGACTCACAGCGCCAGGCAACCAAGGACGCCGGCAAGATTGCAGGCCTCAACGTTAAACGTATTATCAACGAGCCCACAGCAGCGGCGCTCGCATTCGGCATCGACAAAGAGGACGACCAGAAGGTTATGGTTTACGACCTCGGCGGCGGCACCTTCGACGTTTCGATTATCGAGATGGGCGACGGCGTTCAGGAAGTTCTTGCAACTGCAGGTAACAACCGTCTCGGCGGCGATGACTTCGACAAGAAGATTATGGATTGGCTCGTTGCAGAGTTCAAGGCACAGAACGGCATCGACCTTTCAACAGATAAAATGGCTATGCAGCGCATCAAGGAAGCTGCAGAAAAGGCAAAGATTGACCTTTCAGGTATGACCACAGCGCAGATTTCTCTGCCGTTCATCACAGCGGACGCAACAGGTCCCAAGCACCTTGAAACCACTCTTACAAGAGCTAAGTTCAACGAGATGACTGCAGACCTTGTAGAAGCAACAATGGGTCCTCGCCAGGCTATGAGCGACTCCGGACTTTCAATGAACGAGATTGACAAGATTCTTCTTGTCGGCGGTTCAACACGTATTCCTGCAGTTCAGGACGCAATCAAAAACTTCTCACACAAAGAGCCTTTCAAGGGCATTAACCCCGATGAGTGTGTTGCAATGGGCGCAGCGCTTCAGGGCGGCGTTCTCGGCGGCGACGTTAAGGGACTCCTTCTTCTCGATGTTACTCCGCTGTCACTCGGTATTGAAACTATGGGTGGCGTAAACACCGTTATCATCGAGCGTAACACAACTATCCCGACCAAGAAGTCGCAGATTTTCTCAACTGCAGCCGACAACCAGACCTCTGTTGAGGTTCACGTTCTGCAGGGTGAAAGAGAGTTTGCAAAGGATAACAAAACTCTCGGTATGTTCCACCTTGACGGCATCCTTCCGGCACGCCGCGGCGTTCCGCAGATTGAAGTTACCTTCGACATCGACGCAAACGGCATCGTGCATGTTTCCGCAAAGGACCTCGGCACAGGCAAGGAGCAGCAGATCAGCATCACCGCTTCATCAAATATGAGCAAGGAAGATATTGAAAAGGCTGTCCGCGAGGCAGAGCAGTTTGCAGAAGAGGATAAGAAGAAGAGAGAGGACGTTGACCTTCGCAACAACGCAGACCAGATGGTTTACCAGACCGAAAAGATGCTCTCTGAGGACGGCGACAAGTTCTCCGCAGACGACAAGTCAGCGCTTGAAACAAAGCTCAACGCGCTCAAGGAAGCA
>CAYZPT010000061.1:0-11671 GCA_964480285.1 uncultured Bacteroides sp. | reverse complement strand
TCTACACCGGCATCCTTGCAAGCTTCCTTTGCTGCGTTGATGAAGTTAAGGTCGTAAGTTGAGTTTTCATCGTGAAGAAAGATAAAGCCAACTTTCATACTTGCTTCTTCTTTGTCACCGTCAGTCTTTGAGCAAGCAGCGAATACGCCGACTACTGCAAGAACAACTGCGATGATAGCAGCAATGATTTTCTTTGAATTCTTCATTCGTTTTCCCTCCAAAAACTTTTTTGTTATTTGTTCGGTTTATATTATAACGCTATTGCGGTTATAATCAGCTGGATTCTGGTATCTGGATTCTGGATACTGAAGTAATTTTCAGTCCCTGAAAATTACTTCCCCCGTCTCGTGATTCATACTCTCAACAATTGCGAGGCTCTCAACTCTTATACCCTGCTCGCGCAGTACGTCACCGCCGTGCTGATAGCCTTTTTCAATTACAGCACCGCAGCCGACAAGCTCAGCACCGCTGTCCTCAACAAGCTTAATCAAGCCCTTAAGCGCGTTGCCGATTGCAAGGAAATCGTCAACAATCAGCACTCTGTCACCCTTACCGAGGAAGCGTTTGCTGACCATAATGTTATAGGTCGTACCGTGCGTAAAGGATTCAACGGGAGTTGTGTAAACATCGCCCGCAATATTTTTTGTCTTAGTTTTTTTTGCAAAAACAAGAGGGCAGCCAAGTTCCTGAGCCACAACGGTGCCAATCGCGATACCGCTTGCCTCAATAGTTAAAACCTTGTTAATGCCCTCGTCTTTGTATAATCTATGAAATTCTTTGCCTATTTCGCGCATAAAGGCGCAATCTATCTGATGGTTCAGGAAACAGTCTACTTTGAGAATGTTGCCCTCGTATACTTCGCCCTCTTTGAGAATCTTCTGCTTGAGGAGTTCCATACGTATCACCACCGAATTAAGAGTACGCATTTATAATAAAATAATTAAAGACTAATTTCAACAGTTTTTTCAGATTGATACCGTTTTTTAATCTTTTTCTATTTCAGTGACAATAAACACCATTTTGCCCCGCCGTTCTTTGGATAATATGTATAGAACATATGGAGAAACCACAGGTAAAAACAGGAAAACGGGCACCCTGCATAAACAGGGTGCCCCATATCGTTAACTCATATTATTAGTCTTTAGTTTCAGCCGGTTTCCAGTTAAAGGATGAAGCGTTGTAACCGAATGTTTTTTCAACAAGCGGTGTGAACTCGTCACCTTTACCGTAATCTTCGCTCTTAAGCTCGTAAATCGCTTCGTTAATTGAATCCTTCCATCCGCTGTACTTAGCGCATGCAATAACGTAATCGATACGGTCAAGCTCGCCGTCAAAAATCTTATAATCCTTTTCTTTGCCGGTCGGCATAAAGGTAAATTCGTCCGTTACAACAATATCTGCCTTACCGTTGTCAAGCATTTTCAGTGCGCTTTCAATCTTTTCAACCGCTTTGATACTCTTGCAGACTGAGGCAATCTGTGCGTTCTTCTTGAGCGCTTCTGCAGAAACCGCACCGACAGTTACAACTTTTGCGTTCTTAAACTCCGCAAAACCTTTGCGTTCGCTCTTCTTAGGTGCAACTGCGATAACACGGTCCGTAATAATCGGCTCGGTAAACGAATAGTCCTCGTTAAATGTTCCGCGATTTGTAGTAACCGCACCCATAAGCAGACCGGCGCTGTATTCCTTATCCTTGCTGTCAAAGAATCCGCCTTCTTTCTCAAGAACGTAGCCCTCTTTTACCTTTTCAAACGTATAGTCCTTGCAGTCGCCCTTTACGCCGTCGAAAATTGCTTTCCACAAATCAGCCTCAAAGCCTGTTGCCTTGCCGCCTTCGCCGATTTTGAGAATTTTGCTGTCACTTTCAGTATAGCCGATAATCAGTTTTGTATCGCTGTACTTCTCTTTATCTGCCTTTGAACAGCCGGCAAAAGTTGCAAAAATAAGCATTGCACAAAGTGCAAGCGCAAATATTCTTTTCATGATATTTTCCTCCTGTACCAATCCTGTACGGATACTACTTTAATATTATATTATATCGGGGTTAATGTCAAGAAAATAATTTGTGTTTGACATTACATATAATTAGTATTAGAATATATAGACAGTACTTAGAATACAAAGAGGTGAAAAGTGTGATTACACTTGACAAAGTATATAAAGCTTCGCGCGTACTGGGCGACGTTATCCGCGAAACCGATATGATTGCCGCTCCCAAGCTTAATCCCGCGGCAAACGTTTATCTTAAAACAGAGAATCTGCAGGTAACGGGTTCTTTCAAAATTCGCGGTTCTTATTTTAAAATCAGCCAGCTTTCGGATGAGGAAAAGGCAAAAGGCGTTATCGCCTGTTCCGCAGGTAACCACGCACAGGGCGTAGCGCTTGCCGCTACTAAAAACGGTATTAAATCACTGATTTGCCTGCCTGACGGCGCCCCTATCAGCAAGGTTGAAGCTACCAAAAAATACGGTGCTGACATCTGTATGGTTAAGGGTGTTTACGACGATGCTTATAATAAAGCGCTTGCGCTCCGCGATGAAAAAGGTTACAGCTTTATTCATCCTTTCAACGATCCGGACGTTATCGCAGGTCAGGGCACAATCGGGCTTGAAATACTTAACCAACTGCCCGACGCTGACGTAGTTGTTGTACCGGTCGGCGGCGGCGGACTTATTGCAGGCGTTGCATACACAATCAAGCAGTTAAAGCCGACCTGCCGCGTTTACGGCGTGCAGGCATTCGGCGCACCCTCAATGCAGGAGAGTCTTGAATGTGATGAAATCAAAACGCTTAAGGGCGTTAACACAATCGCTGACGGCATAGCAGTTAAAACACCGGGCGACCTTACATATGAGATCTGCAAAGAATACGTTGACGGCGTTGTTACAGTTACGGACGATGAAATTGCGCTTGCAATTCTGACACTGCTTGAACAGCAGAAGCTGATTGCCGAGGGTGCAGGTGCAGTACCTGTTGCAGCGGTGATGAACGGCAAAATCCCGGATATTAACGGCAAAAACGTGTGCTGCCTTGTTTCCGGCGGTAATATTGATGTGACAATACTTTCAAGAGTTATTGAGCGCGGTCTTAAGATGGGCGGCAGAACGGCTGACATCGTTATTGCACTCAGTGACAAACCGGGTCAGCTTGCAGGTGTTAGCAAAATCATTTCCGACCAGGGCGCTAATGTTGTAAGCGTTAACTATGACTCAACTGACCTTGATATGAACATCACCGACTGCTACCTTAAAATCGGCGTTGAAACAAGGAATTTTGAGCACATAGTATCGGTTAAAAAGGCTCTGCTTGACGCAGGATTCCAGGTTTGCGAATAATTTGAATTATGAATGATAAATGATGAATTATAAATCTAAGGTGGGCGTTGCCCACACCCATTATATAATTTATTGTTCGAGCAAAGCGAGTAACCACAATTCATAATTCATAACTCATAATTCATAATTTTGGAGGATTTAAAAATGGAATATGTAATTACTAACAATGCACCGGGTGCAATCGGACCTTACAGCCAGGCGGTAAAGGCAAACGGTATGCTTTTCACCTCGGGACAGATTGCAATTAACCCTGCAACGGGCAATGTTGACGCAAAGACAATTGAAGAACAGACCGAGCAGGTTTGCAAAAACCTTGTGGCTGTTGTTGAGGCTGCCGGCACAAAGATGAACAAGGTTGTTAAGACTGTATGTTTTCTTGCAGACATCAACGATTTTGCAGCATTCAATGAGGTTTACGGACGTTATTTCACATCAAAACCCGCACGCTCCTGCGTGGCAGTAAAGGACTTGCCGAAAGGCGTTCTTTGCGAGGTTGAACTTATCGCAGAACTGTAGTCTGCGGAGCGATATGGTCATCGCTCCCTATAATCTGTATATTGTATGGGCGGAGAATATCCGCCCTTTTTTATTAATATATATTGTATTTTTTGTTTTTTGTGTTATAATCTAAAATGGATTAATTTATGCAGGAGATTTTGCATTGAAAAAAGATAACGAAAAACAGTATAACGACAATCTTGTTATCGGCAGAAATGCCGTGACGGAATTGCTGAAAAGCGGCAGAGAGATAGAAAACGTGATGATTGCCAAGGGCGAACGCGAGGGCTCGATTAACCGCATTATCGCACTGTGCAAAGAAAAAGGTGTGGTAATCAAAACGGTTGACAAACGCAAGCTTGACAGTCTGGCGCAGGGCGGCAATCACCAGGGCGTTGCGGCTAACGTGCCGCAGCACGAGTATTCGAGCGTTGCAGACATTCTCGCTTATGCAGATGAAAAAGGCGAAAAGCCGTTTATAATCATATGCGATGAAATTGAGGACAGCCACAACCTCGGCGCGATTATCCGTACCGCAGAAGCGTGCGGCGCGCACGGTGTAATTATTCCTAAACGGCGCGGCGTGGGGCTGAACTTTATTGTTGCAAAAACATCGTGCGGCGCACTTGAATATATGCGCGTGGCGCGGGTTAACAACCTTGCCGATACGATTGAAAAGCTGAAAAAGGAAAACATCTGGGTTTACTGTGCCGACATGGACGGACAACGATGGGACAAAACCGATTTTTCCGGCGGCGCAGCCCTCGTTGTAGGCAGCGAAGGCAAAGGCGTGGGCAGACTGATTAAAGAAAAATGTGATGTTACAGTCAGCCTGCCGATGCTCGGCAAAGTCAATTCGCTGAACGCATCCGTTGCAGCGGGAATACTGATGTATGAAATCGCAAGACGGCGATTGGATTAAATGATAAACCATAGTTAAAGAGAGAGAATATGAGCGAACATTTATCTATTGATGAAATAATCAAGCGTGCCGAAGAAATTAAGCGCGCTGCGGAAGAACAACTGCAGGTTGCCGAAAAAAGCCTTGACGAAAAGGCAAAGAACGCCATTGACGAGGTTGTAGTCGATGAAGAACAGGTTGTTGACCGCATTGCTAAAGTATATGAAAGAATAGAAGAAGAGGACGACGTTAAGGAGTATATTCCTCCGCAAAAGACTGCGGATAAATCCGACAACGCAGATAAAACCCAGACAATGCCTGCGGTGAATGACGAAAGCGACGACGTAAAAGTCGTAGAAGACGTTAAAGTTTTCGGCAAAGAGAAACCGGCAGTAGTAGCAGAAGAAACCGAATCCGCACCTGCAGACTCAAAAACGCAGAAAGTGCCTTGTTTAAAAACCGAATCTGCCAAGGATTTAGGAAAAACCCGCCAGTTTGTCGCAGAAAAAAAGGCGCCTCAAATCTATGTTTCAGACACAGAAGAGGACAGCGAAAACGATCTGCAGAAAATGCCGACAATTGTTGCACATGAGCGCATAATAGCCGGCTTTGACTATGTTCCTGCAGATAAAGATACGCCCGAAGAAGAGGCAATGCAGATACGCTTTGAGGGTTTTGACGATGCAGTTGAAACTGTACCGAAAATCGACGAGGAGGTTGCCGAACAAATCCTTGCAGAAACCAGACAGGAGAAAGTAAACAAATTCCGCCTGTTCGGTCCCGATGAAACAGATGAAGACCTCGGCTCGCACAAAGAGGTACGCGAGGACTATATAAGTCAGGACGAAAAAGAACATTTTCTCAGCAAACTGACCGCAAAGAACGGATCAATACGGCTTAAAATGTATGCTACGCTATTCCTTGCAGTACCTATGGTGCTGATGCTGCTGTTCAAGGATGACGCATTCTTCCCGCTGTTCCTAACATCGCACAGCGCTTACTTCACCTGCTCTGCAATACTTTACGGACTTGTGCTGGCAGTCAACGTAAACATACTGATACACGGCTTTAACTTGCGGCGACGCTTTAACAGCGACCTGCCGATTGCGCTTGTGTCAGTGCTGATATTTGTGCACACGGTATTAATCGCAACCGACAAAAGCCTGTGGATAGACAACGGCGTGCTGCTCACCCTGCCGGGAACCTTCGCTCTGTTTATGTCTCAACTCGGAAAAAGCAGAATGATGAGCAGGATAATCGACAACTTCAACTTTTTGTCCGACTCTGAGGTCAAATACACGGTTGAAAATATCGCAAACGCAGTTGATGCGGAGATTATCTGCCGCGGACTGATTGAAGGCGAGCCGCTGATCAAAACGAGCGTCAAAACAGATTTTCCGTCCAACTTTATGGAGATTTCCACAAAACGCGAGCTGGCAAACAGAATTTCAAAAATTGTATTTCCGCTCTCGTTACTGCTCTCCGGCGTACTGTTTGCAGTGGTCGGCATAATGAACAACTTTAACACAGCCTTCAATATGGCGGTATGTGCGCTTACAATAACGCTGCCGTGCTGTGCGCTGTATATCGGCAACACTATGCTGCTTGATCTCTCAAAAGGACTGAGCAACTACGGCTCACGCGTATGCGGTTATGAGGGTGCTGCAATGGCTTGCGGTGCGAACGTTATGGTTATGGAGGCTGCAGATCTGTTTGGCGCAAATTCCTGTGAAATGCACGGATTCAAAACCTTTGACGGCACTAAAGTTGACGACGCGATTATTTACACCGCAGCAGTTATGACCCAGACAAAAAGCCCGCTTGCACGCGTTTTTGACGACGCGATAATCGGCAAAAAATCAATTCTGCCGATTGCAGATGACATCACATATGAAAACAGCATGGGCATTTCCGCCTGGATTTACAAAGACAAAATACTTGTGGGCAACCGTGAACTTATGTCTCACCATGGCGTCAGCCTGCCTGCTAAGAATTTTGAAAAGAAGTACACTATTAAGGGCAGAGAAGCACTCTACCTTGCAATCAACGGCAACATCGCCGCAATGTTTATTGTTAGCTACAGTGCCGATCCCGACCTCAAGCGCGAGCTGCGTAAGCTAGAAAAAAGCGGCATAACAATTGTTGTTAAAAGCTGTGATCCGTATATTAACGAAAAGAGCATCGCATCGCTGTTTTCGCTGCCCGAGGGCTTTATTCGCATAATGAACTACTCCGCAACCCGCGTGTACGAAAAATATTCAAATATGCATGTTGCAAAATCACCTGCATACGTTGTTCATGACGGCTCGGCTATGGGCTTTGTGTCCGCTATGCGTGCGGCGGAAATCATACGTAGCTCGGCAAATCTGATTTCATTTTTAACGTACTTCGGCTCGGCAATCGGTTTTGCACTGATTGCGTTGCTGTCTGTGCTTGAAGCATTCCATAGCATCACAGCAGTCAATATGATTATCTTCCAGGCAATATGGAATGTGTTTGTGCTGATGCTGACAAAAATTAAAGGGATGTCGCTCTGATGAAGAATATCAGTAAAAATGATTTTGACAAAGTAACCGGTGACAAAGGTGCGCTTGTTGAGTTTTACGCAGACTGGTGCGGCGAATGCAGCGCAATGCTGCCATATCTTGAGGAAGCGGAAAAACAAGCCGCAATCCCCTTTTACCGCTTTGACTGTGACAGTGGCCGCGAGTTTGCAATGTCGCTCGGTGTAATGGGCTTGCCGACAGTAATCTTTTACAAAAACGGTAAGGAAACTGCACGTAAAACCGGATTGTTGCAAACAGACGAAATCCTTGCGCTAATCAAATAAAAAAACCAGACACAAAAACGGGAGGGTGTTACCCTCCCGTTTGTTTTGTTATGCGGTATTAATAGTCGCCTCGTTTGAGCATTGCAAGGTCTCTGCCGTTGATGATGCCGTCCTCATTGAGGTCAAGCGCCGAGTTGTAAACAGGATCGCCAATCTCTGCACCGACAACGTCAAAGAAGCTGTACTCTTTTGTAGTGCCGCAACCGTTAAGGCAGGACATTACAATTGTGTTGTCGCTGAACTCCGTAATCTTAAAGACATGATCGTCCCTCCAATTAGCCCAGATATCCTTATCAGTCTGAATATCGCTGAATGTATCGCTCCAACCGATAAAAGTCTTACACTGCGGTGTATCAGTAATATCAGGCGCAACCGCCGATTCGCCGCGATCAACAACCTGTTCTGAAAGCAGAGTCTGCTTTTTACCGTTAGTGAAGAAACGTACTACGAAAAAGTCACGCTCAACATTGATGTGAACTGTCAGCGGCTCTGCGCCTTCAAGCCCCGTGCTGTATTCGTAGTCGATGCCGTCAACCAGCTTTGCAAGCTCGTCGGTATAGAAATGACCGCCACTGTATGCGACCATAGTCTCGCCTTCGTGCTCATAGTCCAGTGAGGTTGCGGTGATGCGGTCTCTGTCGCCGGAAAAGGCAACCGCTATAAACGCCGTACCTTCTTCGGAAATAGTTGCTGTGCCGTCAATCGTCTGCTCGCCGATACGGTTTGACGTAACATTTTCAAGCAGAGTATTGTTTGACAGGTCGAGCTCTTTAATGTGGTTATTGCTGCAGTGCAGCGATGTAAGCTGAGTGTTGCTGCTTAAATTGAGCGATGTAAGCTGATTCTGGCTAACCTGCAGCGTTGTGAGCGCCGTGTTGTTAGAAACATTGAGTGTCGTCAGCTGATTCGTGCTGCAAGACAGCGACTGCAGATTTGAAAGCATCGTTACATTGAGCGTTGTAAGATCATTACTCTGGCAGTTAAGTGTGCGCAGGGCGGTATTCTTGCTGACATTGAGAGTCTCAAGATCGTTGCCCATACAGTCAAGCCATGTGAGATTTGTGAGCTTGGTAACATCTATAGACTTGAGTCCGATACCGCCGCAGCGCAGCGTGCGCAGATTTGTAAAATATTCAATGCCCTTTATGCTTTCAATCTGCGCGTCCTCGTCAAGGTCGTACAGATAACCTGTTACGGAAAACAGAGTTACGCCGGAACGTTCAGCATCCGAAAGATAGCCGTCCTCGTCCTCATCACACTCCATAGAAACTATGGTGCGGAAGTTTTCGTCCGGGAAATTTGTTGCGTTGATTGCAACAGGAGCGGCGTATACGGTTATGCCTGCGGTCAGGCTGACCACCGCCATAACAGCGGCGAAAAGCAGGGCTGATAACTTATTAATCTTTTTCATTTTCAGCCCCCCCTTTTAGCGTGATATAGTTACTCTGATGGTCTTGGTAATTGTGTTGTTTGAAGCGTCAACAATCGTGCAGGTAATCAGTTCTGAGTTAGATGTGCGGGCAATGCCCTTGCCTCGTGAGGTGAGGTTAACAAAGCCTTCGTCGCTGACAGTCATATATGTGCTGTCGGAGATCGACCACTCAACACTCTTCGGCGCGCTTGCGTTAGTTGGCGAAATAATGTAGCCGAGCTGAACGCCGTCAAAGCCCTCAAATCGGAGCGGATAACCGCTTTCTGTATACTCGCTGCCGGTGAACTCTTCACCGTCAACAGTAAATGTAACATCGGTAATCGGAACAATTACATCTGTGATTGTGATGTTGTATGTCTGTTCGTATTCTCTGTCGTAATCGTCAACAGCGGTGAACTTAATCGTCATCGTTGCCGTTGCGGCAGTCTTTGTAACAGTGAGCGTATCGCCATTCTTGTTAACGGTAGCGCCCGTAACATTCTCTGCAACAAAGGTGTGCGACTTAATCATTGCACCCTCGTTCATCGTGCAGTTGATTGTTGCAATGCCGTCTTGAGCCTCGTAAGTGCCGGAATTTGCAATTGAAGTACCGTTAACGGTGATTGACGGAGCAGGTGCGATGAATTCGTGACCCTGAAGAAGCGTCATAGCCTCAAGCAGGTTTGCACAGGCGTCGTCAACTTCGCTCTGGTCGGAATACGGATTGTTATATACAGCGAGTGCAGCCTCGTACTCAGTTTTGAACATCGTACCGTATTCGTAAGCATAATCCATGTAATCAATCTGCTCGGCGTTTGCAAGTGCCTCCTGCAGTGCCAATGTGTCGCAGGTTGTATACGCTGTGATTGTATCTGTATAACCGCCGTCAAGCGTTGTTGCGGTGATTGTGCAGGTGCCCTGCGCAACAAAGGTAACAAGTCCGTTGTTGTTAACGGTTGCCACACTTTCATCACTTGAGGTGTAAATACAATCCGTTACGAAGTAGTTGGTCTGAGATGTGTTTGAAATGCCGAGGTCGCTTGCCGTGAGCTTAACGCTCTTAGTATCACCTACGGCACCGAATACAATGTCGTTCGGGAACTCTGCCTTTGTTACAGGATATCTTACAAACGAAACGTGAACTGTGTCGCTGACTTGAGTTCCGTCGTAACCGGTAATTGTTACTGTAATGTCTGCAGCTCTTGCGCCTGCGGTGTTTGTAACAAGTCCGTTTTCATCAACAAGAACTGTCGATTTATCGGAAGTCCATTCAACCTCGCGGTAAATTGCATTTTCAGGCTCGATAACTGCTTCAAGCTGAATCTTGGAAGCTGCAAGAACGTTAGCAGTCTTGCGTACATAACCGTCGTGCGGAATTGTAACGCCGTCCTGATCTGACTGAGGAGTGATTACAACCTCTGTCGGTGAGATGTATCTTACAAGACCGTTATATGCAGCGTTGAGAGTTTCGAGATAAGAGTTAACCTCTGCCTGAGTTGCAGAGCCGGCATTAACAACCTGCTGGCACTCTGCAACAGCTGCGCCGAGTACGCCGAGGCTCTCCTCAGTATAAATCATCTCGTCGTTTACGCTGTCAATAAGATTCTGGTACTCTGTAACCTTTTCAGCCAGCGGCTGGAAGTTTGTAAGAACTTCAACAGCGATATCCTTTGAGTAGCCGCCGTCAACCGTCTTTGCGGTGATTGTGCAGGTACCCTTGTCAACAAAGTGGATTGTGCCGTTGTTAACAGTTGCAACATTCTCGTCTGTTGAGAACCATTCGATGTTCGTAACATCTGCTGTACCGCTTGAAGATGTGGTAGATGCCGTAACAGTAACGTCGCTGTCTGTTGCGTACTTGGTGAACGATGTAGCCGAAACGTTGATGCCGTTTACAGTCTTATCCGCCATAACAACATTGATTGTGCGGCTGTATGTTCTGTTGTAGTCGTCAACTGCTGTTATCGTAACTTTAGCCCAGCCTGCCTTGCTCTTTTCCGTAGGAGTAAGCTTTATTCTTGAGCTTGAAGGTTCAGCCTTCATATTTGAAGTGCTGACAACAGACCATGTAAGAGTCTTGTAGAACGCATTGCTCGGCGAAACCGAAGCGTCAAGATATACGTAGTTGTTGTAGTTATAGTCAGCGTGACTGCTGCCGAGATTGATTGAAAGTGCATCCTTATCGGCAACCGTGCCGCTGCTTACCTGCGATGCAGAGCCGAATGTCGGATCTTTCCAATCCTGGTAAGCCACATTTATCTTCTGCACCTGAATGTACTCGTTATTAGCAAGCGCCGCACCTGCATTGTTAAGTGCAACAGCGTAATCATCAATCTCATCCTGTGAGAGTGTGAAGTCTGTCAGTGCATAAACCGCCTCGTCATAAGCACGCTTAAATGCCTGACCAACCTCATAAGCATAATCGGTGTAGTCAACGTCCTTGTAGCGCTCGATTGCCGCTGCAAGTTCGCTTCTGTCGCCCTCGGTAGAAACAATACACTCTGCAGAAACACCGCCATCGTAAGAAACTACTCTTACCTTTGTTGAGCCTGCGCCGACGAATGTAACAAGACCGTTACTGTCAATTGTTGCGATATCCTCATTATCGCTCTCCCAGTAATAATCCTGGATAGACGCCTTACCGATGTGAGCTGCCGTTGTGCCGACAGGCTGTACTGTGCATGCAAGCTGATGTG
>CAYZPT010000060.1:0-11707 GCA_964480285.1 uncultured Bacteroides sp. | reverse complement strand
TGTCAATGATGCGGTTGTTGAGATGTTGCCATCCGCTGACGAAGGGCAGAATGATGTCGTCAGAGCAATGCGTTATTCACTTGCAAACGGCGGCAAAAGGCTTCGCCCGATATTCACTCTTGAATTCTGCAGGATGTGCGGCGGCGATATGGACAAGGCGCTTCCTCTTGCGTGTGCCGTGGAGTATATCCATACATATTCGCTTATTCACGATGATCTGCCCTGTATGGACGATGATGATATGCGCCGCGGTAATCCTTCATGCCATAAAATGTACGGTGAAGCTACCGCGTTACTTGCAGGCGACGCACTTTTAACTCATGCTTTTGAACTTGTATCAAACGCTGATTTAGACGGTGAAGCTGTCGCACAGGCGGTCAGTCTGCTTGCACAGAATGCAGGCGTCGGCGGTATGATCGGTGGTCAGGTGCTTGATCTTAAGTACGAAAACAGTAATCCGTCACTGTCCGATGTGCTGACTGTGTATAAGCTTAAAACCGGTGCGCTGATTGCAGCTTCGTGTATTATGGGTTGTATTGCTGCAGGTGCGAGCGATGCGCAGATTCAGGCTGCCTCAAAGTATGCGTACTATCTTGGTATTGCATTTCAGATTAAAGACGATTTACTTGATATTTACGGTGATGAGGCTAAGCTCGGCAAGCCGATTGGTTCTGATAAGGAGCAGGATAAATCTACTTATGTCAGCCTCACAAGTGCAAAAAGAGCCGAGGATGATGTTGAAAACCTCACCACTTCCGCTATAAACGAACTCAAAAAGTTTAACAATAACGAATTCTTAATTGAACTGTCACGTTATCTCATCACGCGTGATAAATAATTCCAGATATGTCATATTTAGATTGGGTTAACAGCCCCAAGGATATTAAAAAACTGAATAACGATGAACTCAGCGAGCTTTGTGACGATATACGTAAGCTTATGATTCAGGTTGTCAGCGAGAACGGCGGTCATCTTGCGTCCAATCTCGGCGCAGTGGAACTCACCGTTGCGCTTCACAAGGTGTTTAATTCGCCCGTTGATCAGATAGTTTTTGATGTCGGTCATCAGTGCTATACACATAAGATACTTACAGGACGCAAGGATGACTTTACCACTTTGCGTACAGAGGGCGGAATCAGCGGCTTTACGCGCAGGAATGAGAGTAAGCACGATATTTTCTCAAGCGGTCATTCATCGACCTCTGTATCTTCAGCCATAGGTCTTGCCAAGGCTAAATCTCTTAAAGGCGAAAAGGGCAAGGTAATCGCTGTTATCGGCGACGGTGCGCTCACCGGCGGTCTGGCATACGAAGGTCTTAATAACAATGAGTGTTCAAACCTCATTGTTATTCTCAATGATAACAATATGTCCATAAGTCCCAATGTCGGTTCGATGGCAAAAGAACTAACCAATATCCGTACTTCGCCGAAGTACTTTACTTTCAAATCCAAGATTACACGCTTAGTTGCAAAGGTGCCGAAAATCGGTTCGCACATTATGCGCACTATCACAATGATTAACCAGAAAATCAGGAAGCGTGTATACAAAAACACATTCTTTGAGGATCTGGGATTCAGATATTACGGACCTATTGACGGACATAATCTCGAGGATTTAATCGACGCGCTTACCGTTGCCAAAGCGCATAACCACGCTGTTCTTATTCATATCAATACTGTTAAGGGCAAGGGCTACGAGTTCGCTGAAAAAGACCCGTCTTTGTTCCACGGTATCGGCAAATTCAATGTGGAAACAGGCGAGCCTATCAGCAGCGGAGATACGTTTTCATCAGTATTCGGCAAATCGCTTGTTGGTTTTGCAGAAAAGGATTCGCGTATCTGTGCGGTTACTGCAGCTATGGCTACCGGTACAGGACTTGTAGAGTTCTCCAAAAAGTTTCCTAACAGATTTTTCGATGTAGGTATTGCAGAGCAGCATGCAGTAACTTTTTCAGCAGGTCTTGCGCGCAATGGTATGGTGCCGTTTTTTGCAGTTTATTCAACATTCCTGCAGCGCTCCTACGACCAGCTTGTTCACGATATTGCTATGCAGAATCTCAAGGCTATTTTCTGCATCGACCGTGCAGGTTTTGTAGGTGAGGATGGCGAAAGTCATCAGGGTATTTACGACACAGCATACCTTATGTCGATACCCGGGCTTGCTGTTTACGCGCCGACTTATTTTGACGAGCTGTCATCGATGATGTACCTTGCAATTTACAAGGAAAACGGAGCAGTGGCTATTCGCTATCCCCGGGGAAAAGAGTGTCCAAAACCTGAGGGATATGAATATAACAAAGAACCGTTTTCAGTTTTCGGTAACGCAGACGGTACAAAATGTATTGTGACTTACGGCAGAGAGTTCTGCAGATGTTACGAGGCGCTGCAGAGCCTTGAAAATACATTTGTTATCAAGCTGAATCGCATAAAGCCGATTGATACGGCTGTGTTCGACAGTCTGAAAAATGTTAAAGATGTGTTCTTCTATGAAGAAGGAATTAAGTCCGGCGGTGCAGGCGAGCATTTTGCTGCGCTTATGAATGAAAACGGCGTTACTGCAAAAATGCATCATTTTGCTATTGATGACGGCTTTGTAAAGCAGGCTCCGGTTGATTCGCAATTCAAAAAGTATTGCCTTGATACCGAATCAATTATTAACGAGGTAAATTCAGTTGAGTGATAAAATCAGGCTTGACGTTGCTGTTTTTGAAGCGGGGTATACTCCTTCGCGTGAAAAGGCAAAGGCCGTAATAATGGCAGGTCAGGTGTACGTTAACAACCAAAAAGTGCTCAAAGCAGGCACGGAGATAAAGCGTGACGACAAGCTCGAGGTGCGCGGCGCAACGCTTAAATACGTTTCCCGCGGAGGGCTTAAGCTTGAAAAGGCGATGCAGGAATTCCCGATTAACCTTGATGGGAAAACCTGTATGGATGTCGGCGCGTCAACGGGAGGCTTTACTGACTGTATGCTGCAAAACGGTGCAGCCAAAGTTTACGCAATTGATGTTGGCTACGGACAGTTTGCGTGGAAACTTCGTATTGACGAACGCGTTGTTAACCTTGAACGCACAAATTTCCGTTACTGCACGCGTGAGCAGGTGCCTGATGAAATTGACTTTGCAAGCGTTGATGTTTCCTTCATCTCGCTTTACCACATTCTGCCGGTGCTTAACAATCTGCTTACTGCTGACGGTCAGGCTGTATGTCTTATAAAACCGCAGTTTGAGGCAGGTGCCGATAAGGTCGGCAAGAACGGCGTTGTCCGCGATAAAAACGTTCATCTTGAAGTTGTAAAAAAGGTAATCGGTCTTGCTACTGATAACGGCTTTGATGTTATCGGACTTTCTTATTCACCAATTAAAGGCCCCGAGGGCAATATCGAATATCTTGTTTATCTTAAAAAATCCGCTGATCCGTCTGTTTCGGACAGTGTAAATCCGGAAGAAATTATAAACCTATCACACAGGGAGCTTGATAAATAATGAAAATTGCAGTTATCCCTAATATGAGCAATGAAGGTGTTGAGGAGTTATACACTCTGATTGTTTCAAATCTTGAATCATTCGGCGCAGAGGTTGTTTCCACTGACAGCGATGATTACGATATAGCAATTGCTGTCGGCGGTGACGGTACAACGCTCAGCGTTGCAAAGAACGCATCGTTTAAAAATAAACCTACTCTCGGCATAAATGCCGGCAGACTCGGTTTTACAAGCGGTCTTGAGAAAAACGAACTCTCGCTTATGAAAAATGTTGTAAAGGGCGATTACATTACAGAAGAGCGAATGATGATTAAAGCAACTGTCGTCAGGGATGGCAAGGTTATTGATGAATTTCACTGTCTTAACGACGCCGTTATTTCACGAGGCGATATTGCAAGACTTATTGATATTCATCTTTTCTGCGACGGCAGAGCTGTTACCGATATGCGTGCCGACGGTATTATTCTTTCCACGCCGACTGGTTCTACAGCTTATTCCATGGCAGCAGGCGGTCCCGTTGTCAGCCCTGATAATTCGTGTTTTATCGTCACACCGATTTGCCCGCATTCGCTTATGAACCGCAGCATAATCTTTTCGTCTGATAAAGAACTGATGCTGACTGTCGGTAACGATAAAAACGGTAATTCTTATCTATCCGTTGACGGTGAAAAATCAATCCCGATTGACTCTAATACTCAAATCTATATTTCTAAATCCGATTACAGCGCTAAGCTTATTAAACTGAAACCGGAAAACTTTTATGAAATTCTTAACAATAAAATAATTGAAAGGCGATAAGCATAATGAAAAAACGCAGACAGGCTAAAATACTTGAAATAATATCTTCTCAGGAAATAGAAACTCAGGAGGAACTGCAGGAACTTCTGCTTGAATACGGTTTTGAAGTTACACAGGCTACAATTTCGCGTGATATCAAGGAACTTCGCCTTGTAAAAGAGCTTTCAGGTGAGGGAAGATACTACTATTCAACCGGCAAAAAGAATACGCAAAACATTAACAGGCGTGCAGGAGGCATTTTCAGCGAGTCAATTATCAATATTGACTATGCCCTCAACACTGTTGTTATAAAGTGCTTTGCAGGTATGGCAAACGCTGCCTGCGCTGCTATCGACTCAATGGAACTTAAGGAAGTTCTCGGATCAATTGCAGGCGACGACACAATTTTTATCCTCTGCACCAGCGAGGAAAATGCCAGAGAGTTTACACAAAAACTGAGGAATATGTTAAATGCTTACTAAACTTAACATTGAGAATATCGCTGTCATTGAAAAGGCGGAGATTGAGTTTTCGGGCGGACTGAATGTTCTCACCGGTGAAACCGGTGCAGGCAAGTCTATACTTGTTGATTCGATTAATGCAGTACTCGGCGAGCGCACTTCAAAGGAACTTGTGCGCCATGGCGTCGACAATGCTTCTGTGACAGCAGTTTTTGAAAATGTGAATACTGAAGTTATGCAAAAAGCTGTTGAACTCGGGCTTGCTTTTGAAGATGATGATTCACTTATTATTTCCAGACGCATTTCTGCTCAGGGCAAATCAAACTGCCGTGTAAACGGTACACCTTGTACTATGACAATGGTCAGGGAATTCGGCTCGATGCTTGTTAACATTCACGGTCAGCACGATTCGCAGCAACTTTTAAACCCTGATTATCATTGCAACATTCTTGATTTGACAGGGGATAACAGTGATTATTTAACCGAATATCAGTCTGCGTTCAGGCAGCTTGTCGCTATCAGAAAGCGGCTTAAAATTCTGACTGCAGATGCAGATACAAAGGACAGACGCCTTGAAATTCTTGATTATCAGATTAAGGAATTGTCAGAAGCCGATATCAAGATCGGCGAAAGGGAAGAACTGGGCACAAGGCGAAACATTGTTATGAATTCGCAGTCGATTGCAAATGCTATGCAGGAGGTAATCGGCGCGATATCCGGCGACGATGAAAATGCAGGCATTCAGGGCGTTACTGCAACACTGCAAAAGTCGGTTTCCGATATTGCGGAGGTTGACGACAACAGTAAATCGATTTACGAACTGCTCGACGCTCTGTCAGATAATATTGAACGCATTAAGGACGCTGCAACGCAGCGACTTGCTGAACTTGATTTTTCTGAAAATGAGCTTGAATGTATTGAGGAGCGTCTCGACTTGCTCTACCGCCTCAGCTCAAAGTACGGCGAGACAGAGGAGGATATACTCACGTTCCTCGAAAACGCAGAGAAAGAGCGCAACTCAATTGTCAATTCCGATGAGGAGCTTGAAAAACTCAATGCTGAGTATGACGCAGTTTATGATCAGACGGTAAAAGCCGCAGATGCTTTAAGCCGCTATCGTCAAAATCTTGCCGATAAGCTTGAAAAAGACGTCTGCAAGCAGCTTGCTTCGCTTGATATGCCTAAAATCAAGTTCGTTGTCAGCATAGACAGGGGCAAGTTGTCGTCAAACGGCTTTGACAATGTTGAATTCCTTATTTCAACTAACCCCGGCGAGCCGCCTAAACCGCTTGCTAAAATTGCTTCGGGCGGTGAGCTGTCGCGTATTATGCTTGCTGTTAAAAACATCATCGCAAAAAATGAGAGCGTTGAAACTCTGATCTTTGACGAGATTGACACAGGCGTAAGCGGCGGAACAAGCCGTAAAATTGGGCTTAAGCTTAAGTCTGTCAGTGAGCATACGCAAGTTATCTGCGTAACTCATTCCGCACAGATTGCTTCTGTTGCTGATACGCATATGCTCATATCAAAAGATTATCACAACGACAGGACTTATACATCTGTTAAGTGCCTTGATTATGAAGAACGCAAGGCGGAACTTGCCCGTATTATGGGCGGGCTTGAGATTACGGAATCACTTTTGCGCTCTGCAGAAGAATTGCTGAACGATAAATAACCGACTTTGGAGGATATAATTATGGGAGTTTATGAAGAACTTATTGAAAGAGGACTTATTGCACAGGTCACTAATGAGGAAGAAATCCGCGAGATGGTCAATGCCGGTAAAGCGAAGTTTTACATAGGCTTTGACTGCACGGCGGACAGTCTTACAGCCGGCCACTTTATGGCACTTACGCTTATGAAACGCTTGCAGATGGCAGGCAATCAGCCGATTGCACTTATTGGCGGCGGCACAACTATGATAGGCGACCCGTCAGGCAGAACCGATATGCGTAAAATGCTTACACGCGAAGATATCGATCACAATGCAGAGTGTTTCAGAAAACAGATGGAACGCTTTATTGAGTTCGGTGAGGGCAAGGCGATAATGGTAAATAACGCCGACTGGTTGCTTGATCTGAACTATGTTGAGGTTTTGCGTGAAGTAGGCGCGTGTTTCTCTGTTAATAATATGCTTCGCGCCGAGTGTTATAAGCAGAGAATGGAGAAGGGACTTTCCTTCTTCGAGTTTAACTATATGATTATGCAGAGCTATGATTTTTATTATCTCTTTAAGAACTACGACTGCAATATGCAGTTCGGCGGTGACGATCAGTGGAGCAATATGCTCGGTGGTACTGAGCTTATCCGCAAAAAGCTCGGCAAAGACGCGCACGCAATGACAATTACACTTCTCACTGACTCTAACGGCAAAAAGATGGGCAAGACTGCGGGCAACGCTGTTTGGCTTGATGCAGAAAAGACAAGTCCTTATGAATTCTATCAGTATTGGCGTAACGTTGAGGATGCTGATGTCCTCAAGTGTATTCGTATGCTTACATTCCTGCCTATGGAGGAAATCAGAGCAATGGACTCTTGGGAAGGCAGTCAGCTCAATAAGGCAAAAGAGATTCTTGCGTTTGAACTTACAAAAATGGTTCACGGCGAGGAGGAAGCAACAAAGGCTCAGACTGCTGCAAGAGCACTGTTTTCCGGCGGCAGTGATGATTCAAATATGCCGCAGACTACAGTTGAAGATGAAGATCTTGAAAACGGCGAAATCACAGTTCTCTCCCTTATGATTAAAGGCGGTATGATTAAGTCAAACGGTGAGGGCAGACGTCTTATCCAGCAGGGCGGTATCAGCGTTGACGGTGAAAAAATCAAGGATGTATTCCACACTGTTACTGCAGATATGCTTGCAGCAGGTATTGTTATTAAAAAAGGTAAGAAGGTATTCAGGAAATTCAAAAAATAATGAAAAAACTATTAGCAATTATTCTTGCTGTAATCACCTTATTATCTTCGTCTGTACCTGCATTTGCCGCAACATCGGGCATGGAAAAAAAGGTTGTAAGGTTAACAACAGAAGATCTGGCAGAAAATCCGGCTCTTGCTATTGAAAATCTGTTAAAAGAAACTAAAGATAATAGAAAGCTTGATTTGACAATCGTTGTGCCTGAGGGCAGATATGTCTTGACGCAGCCCCTTCATATTTATAACAACACAAAACTTGTGTTTGAAGGCGATACATTTCTTATCCGAAAATTCAATGTGGGCTGTATGCTTAAATGCGGTACTGAAAATGACGTAAGCATCGGCTATAACGGCTATCAGAATATCACTGTTATCGGCGGTATCTGGGATAACAAGTTTACTGAAAGAACCGGCATAATGCGTTTTGCTCACTGCAAGAATGTTCTGCTTAAGAATATGACTATTAAGAATGACCGCAATTCGCATCATATGGAAATTGCCGGTGTATATAATTTCACTCTTGATAACGTAACGTTTTCAGGTTATCAGCGCACTATTAACTCTTCGGGTGAGACAGTGCAGATTGATCCTCTTCATCATCCTGAGCACTTTAAGGCTTATCAGCTTCTTGATGATACTCCGAGTAAGAATATCACTGTTAAAAACTGTACGTTTAAGAATGTTTTTTCCGGTGTAGGCTCAAGGGCAGGAGTTGCCGGCAGTTATTTCAGCAATATTAAAATTATTAATAATAAATTTTATAACATTAAAGATAAGGCTATTTGCACATTTAATTACGTCAATTCTGAAATAAGCGGAAATGTTATTAACGGTGCTTCAGTCGGTATTTTTGTTGAAGAATTCCCTACAGTGCACTACTCAAGCAAATTCTATATGCCGTATGACAAACGTCGCAGCGAGATTAAAATCCGCACAGATATAAAGCTGAAAATAACCGGTAACAAGATTACTGTAAACAGGAATGCTGGTTATGCTCAGAGTTGCGGTATCGGTGTTTACGGCGGTGTAATGAGCGGAAGCAGCTATTACAAAAACGGAGCTTATATCGTTAACAACATAAAAATCAGTAAAAACAGGATTACACTCAAACATCCTGCTGCTTACGGTATAGACTTACAATATGTAAATAAAAGTACTGTCAGCGATAACATCATAAATGAAAAGTCATCTGCCTACAGTTACGTAAGCGGTATATCTTTTTATCACGGCAAAAAGAATAAGGTATTCAGAAACAGAGTAAATGGCAAGCTGCAGTTCGGTATTAAGCTTAAAGACCACTCTTCGATGTCAAAGTTCTACAGTAACAGAATAAGCGGTGTTAAACAGTGCGGACTTGCAATTTACAGCGGTTCAAAGCTTTATGTCGGAACAAGCAATAATTACTGCGGAACAGCTGCAATCAGTGATAAAGTTTTCAAAAAGCCGATAATGAAATGTAAGCTGAAATATACAAGGAAAAAGAAACTTACAGTTATTGAGTGGGATAAGTGCAATAACGCAAGCGGCTACTACGTTTACCGTAAAACAAGTAAAAACGGCAAATATAAACTGATAAAAACTATCAGAGATAAAGGAAAAACCAAGTTTTCTGAGAAAACAAAAAACAGATGCTATTATCATATAGTACCATATAAAACATATAAAAACTCCACACTGGTCGGAAGAAGGGTTACTAAAAAATGAAAGCAAAAATAACGCTTGCCAAAGAATTTAAAATCGGAGAAATTGACAAACGCATTTATGGCTCGTTTATTGAACACCTCGGCAGAGCTGTTTACGGCGGAATTTACGAGCCTGACCATCTGACTGCCGACGAGGACGGATTCAGAAAAGATGTTATTGAGCTTGTAAACGAGCTTAACGTGCCGATTGTGCGCTATCCCGGCGGCAACTTTGTTTCCGGCTATAACTGGGAAGACGGCGTAGGTCCTGTTGAAAGCAGACCGAAGCGCCTTGACCTTGCATGGGGAACTACCGAGCCGAACACCTTTGGCACAAACGAGTTTATGAAATGGTGCCAAAAGGCTAACACAGAGTGCATGATGGCTGTCAACCTCGGCACCCGCGGTGCTGACGAGGCGCGCAATCTTGTTGAGTATATGAATCACAAGGGCGGTTCCGCGTGGTCTGATTTGCGCAAATCACATGGTTATGAAAAACCGTGGGACGTAAAGCTCTGGTGTCTCGGTAACGAGATGGACGGCAGGTGGCAGATGTGCGCCAAGACTGCAGTTGACTACGGTAAGCTTGCAAACGAAGCTTCCAAGATGATGAAGTGGACTGATGATCGCATTGAAACCGTGCTCTGCGGCTCGTCAAGCCGTAATTCGCCGACTTTTGGCGAATGGGAAGCACAGTCGCTTGACATTGCATACGACAATGTTGACTACGTTTCACTGCACCAATACTATGAAAACAGACTTGATGATACACCTTCATTTCTTGCAAGTACGCTTGAGCTTGAAGAGTTTATCCATACTGTTATATGCGTATGCGACTACATAAAAGCAAAAAAACACAGCAAGAAGACTATTAATCTCTCATTTGATGAGTGGAACATCTGGTACCATAGCGATAATGCTCCTTATGACCGCTGGAGTATGGCTCCGCCGAGACTTGAGGATATCTACAATTTCGAGGACGCTCTGCTTATCGGCTCAATGCTTATAACGCTTCTGCGTCACTGCGACAGAATCAAAATTGCCTGCCTTGCTCAGCTTGTCAACGTTATTGCGCCGATCTTTACGCAGACCGGCGGCGGAGTATTCAGGCAGACTATTTTCTATCCTTTTGAGCACTTATCAAACTTCGGCAGGGGAGTTGCGCTTAACCCGATTATCACCTGTGAAAAATACGATAGTAAGCAATTTACAGACGTTCCGTATATTGAATCAATCGCAACTTTTGATGAGGAAAATGAAAGTCTGACTATTTTTGCGGTCAACAAATCGCTTGATGAGTCGCAGGATATTTCAGTGAATATGCTCGATTTTGACGGTTACAAGCCTGTTGAATTTATCTCGATGGACGGATATGATAAAAAGGCGGAAAACAGCTTCACAAATGAGTTTGTCAAGCCTCATACCAATAAATTACCGACTGTTGACGGCTGCGAAATGAGCGTTCACGTTGCGCCGTTTTCATGGAATGTTATCCGACTGAAAAAATAATTTTTCAAAAAATTTCAAAATAATTCTTGACAAATGCACTTTAATGGAGTAAAATGCATTTAAACCGATGAGGGAGAGTAAGTAATCTTTCCTAACTTATCACAAGAGAGCCGCAGGCGGTGGGATTGCGGTGTTAAGCAGAAAGACGAATGGACTCCTGAGGGCGAGCTGAATTAATAGTAAGCGAGACGGCAGACTTCCGTAACCAAGAGTCAGCATGTTGACAGATATGCGCAGAGTGGGCGAGCAATCGTCAAGCCGGGTGGCACCACAGGAATTAACATCCTGTCCCAGCAGTTAGTTGGGGCAGGATTTTTGTTTTTGTCCCGACACAATGCCATTCACAAAAATAATTTAAAGGAGGACAAAACAATGGCAGAAGAAAAGAAAATTCCTTACAAAATTTATCTTGAAGAAGACGAGATGCCAAAGAATTGGTACAATGTTCGTGCGGATATGAAGAACAAACCGGCTCCGCTTCTTAACCCCGGTACACATCAGCCTATGACGGCAGAGGAACTCGGCGGCGTGTTCTGTGAAGAACTTGTTCAGCAGGAACTCGATAACGAGAATCCGTACATCGAAATCCCGCAGGAAATCCGCGATTTCTACAAAATGTACCGTCCGACCATACACACTGTCTCTTTAGATTCCGTCCCACCTCCCCACCAGGCCTCTTCCTTACCCTCTGTGTGACTTCAGGCCTTGATCTCACCTTACGATCCCTATGTCCTGCCCTCGCCCACCCCCCAAGCACGTCTCGGTCCCCACGCCTGTCTGAGGGAACGGCCCCTGTTTCTCCGAGCCTCACCCTCACCCTTCCTTGAGCTCTCCAGGCAGGTCCCTTTTCACTGCGATGTTTTAAAAACTATTTATTTCCAT